>JAGZEG010000009.1 GCA_018368455.1 Coriobacteriia bacterium | reverse complement strand
CGTGTCGACCGACTGGTCGAAGAGGATCTCGTCGGTCTCCGGGTCGGTCACCATGAACTTGACGGTGGCCTTCTGGATCGGGTCGGGCGTGTCGTTCTTGGTCAGTTGAGCGTACATGGTGGTGTCGCCAGCCGGGGCAAGGAAGTCACCGAGGCTTGCCTCGTACGTATTGCCGTCCTGATCCATCCAGCTGTCAAGCGAGTAGCCGTCGACTTCGCCCAGACCCTCGAGATCCGTCAGAGCAATCTTCGAGCCCTCGGTCGTCTCGATCGTCTTCTCATAGACGATCTGATCCGTGTCGGGGTTCGTCATGATGAACTTGACGTTGGCGGCAGCAGCCGGCTCCTCCTTCGGCTGGTTTTCGTTTGTAGTCAGTATGCCCGTTGCAGTCTGCACCTGATAGCCAATGATCTTCCAGCCCTCGGTAGGAACGCTGGGAGCAACTTCACCGAAGGTCGTCTTGCCTTCAACCACATCGACCTTTTGATCCCACGTCGTACCCGGAACATTTACTCCAGATGAACCATTTGTTACGTCATAGAAGGTCAGATATGGAGTAGAGGTAGCCGCCGCACGCTCGCTCTGCTGATCGGGCTGGGGCTCCTGCACCTCCTCGGTTGCGAAAGCGACCGCAGTCCCGCTGAATGCCAGGGCACCAGCCAGACCAGCGCTCACCACCGCTCGACGTACATTGAACTTCGGCATAGCCACTCCTCATTAACGAGCGCGAATCCTAGCGGAGATTCGCTTTCTACAAATGCTCATTAATGATAGTCCCCGCGTCCCCTTAGGGTCAACTTTAAGGAGTCGTTCAACATGGTTAGCCCACGTGTCAATTATGACATTCAGATCGGCGTTGATGACAACATGTTGAATACTCATCCCTACGTGCGCTGCCATCTGCCTGGTGGTTTGTCGATTTCCTCATTTCACAATGTATGAGCCTTACTCGCACGCCTGTTTCTGACATCTGCGGATCACGCTCCTGTCGTTCGGCTTTGCGCCCACTCATCTCGCTGCTCATCATGCCATCCCGGAAGCTGCTGTTCTCATCACATGTGGCGCTAACCCAGCCCTCGCCTTTTCTCTTGATGGGACTTTCCCGCGTGCGCCACCTCACTGAGCCAGGCGTGCACCCTCGGCCTTCTTCGCGCCAGCTTTGAAGCCGCTGCGTCTGCCTGGCGCAGCACGCAAACCCGTGCTTGGGTATGGACATCATCCTCGAGGAGTTTCGGCAACGCCCTACTCGATCTTAGCCCAATACACGTAGGCGAGCGTACAGTAGAAATCCTCAGGTAGTCTACGAATGAGGAGAATTGTGCCCTGCCACCGCGTATAATTGTCTGCAATGCCAGGCGGATTTGGTAGGCGTGCCCCCTCTCCCGCGAAAGGGGGTGATGCCAATGTCGCTGCTACTCTCGGCCGTCTCGGCCCTGTGCGACGTTGTCGGGGCGGTGCTCGCTCTTCTGGAGTACCGCCGGAGCCAGCCATCTGCTCCGCCTACGAGCGGGAAGCACTTCCCGCGACAAAAGAAGACCCGGTAGCCTGGGAAGAGGCCATCGGGTCTGAAGTAGAACGGGCACGCCTGCTAGCTTGTGTCTAGGCGTCTGCCTGGCAGATATTATAGGTCAGTGTGCAGCGGACGCCAAGAGTCCCTTCCCAGGAAATACCCACGAGTTCCCGCGAATCCCGATAGCTTCAGATGACTTGGGGATGCCAAGGTGTCCGCAGACGGAAGGCGGACGTCAGACAGACTCCGTATAATTGCCTCCAATGCCAGACGGATTTGGCGGGCGTGCCCCTTCTCTATCGAAAGGGGGTGACGCCGATGTCACAGTTACTCTCGGTCATATCGACCCTGTGTGACGTTGTGGGAGCGGTACTCGCGTTCTTGGAGTACCGCCGAAACCGCTCATCTGCTCTGACTGCTCACGGGAAGCACTTCCCGAACAAGAAGAAGACCCGGTAGCCTGTAGCGAGGCCATCGGGTCTAAGCAGAAACGGGCACGCCTGCTTGCTTGAGTGAAGGCGTCCGTCTGGCAGATATCTTATACCCGAACGATCGGGTTGCCAAGAGCCACCCTGGCGATTGCAAGAACAGCCGAAAGGATCTGATACGGGTATGGATCCCTAAGAATGCTCAGTTATTCACTGCCTAACATCAGGCTCCACACACCTAGAAACATCTGCCACGTCTCTCTCGCAATACCGCTGTTGCAGCCATTCAACAGCCTTTGATTTAAAACGCGAGCGTTCAAGTTCGGTTTGAATTTCGCCAGATTCCATGCCGAGCAAGTGCCACAGTATGGCATAGCCAACCAACGCCGCCCCTATTGTTAGCCAGTACAAATTAGGTGGATCGACTACCCCGGCTGGGGATCCATGCGAATACGTATTTCGGGCCGTCTGCTGCTCATGAACAAATTGATCGGTGTTAGGCACAAGCCATTCGACGACATCACGTTGCCTATCCATAAGTTCATTCATCAAGCGTTTCGCACCTTTTGAATTTTGACTTATTCGAGACTGAATCCATTCAGAATATTCCTCAGGTATTCCCTTCATACGTTCCATAAGCTCTTTTTGGATACGCTTATGCTCCACTTTTGGCCACAGCTTCAAATCAGTTTTGTATTTTGAAATCGCCTCAAGCGCCTGAGAAACAGATACGCACTGCAATTCAACCGGCATCTTCCAGCCATAGGCAAGAACCGAAATAATCATATTGCCAGCCCGCTTGATGAGCCCGTAGTCCTTTTCGTCTCCCATTTCATTGCAGTGGTTAAACCATCTGTTAAGATAAATACAAATTTTGGCCTCAAGCGCGCGATAGGGAAACGGCATTGAGCATATGGTATTTTTAGATGGTGCAGGAGAATCCAGCAATGGAGCGTAATATTGAACGGACGTGCCGTTACCGTCAAAATAGAACTTCAACGTTTGAATCGAAGCATGAAATCCCATGCACAGGCTAAAAAACTTCGAAAGGCCAACGGCAAAACTGCGAGCTTCTTCAAGAGATTTACCGGCCAAAAAATGCACGCTAAGACCGCATCGATGTCTAAAAGTCATCTCGTTGTTATTCAGCCCCGGAAAGGCATACCTACTAAATAAACAATGTAACGGTGCATTGATCGTTATTTAGCAGTATGCAAGGTTCATCGTCGTCTCTTCGATACTCGAGCGACTTAAAGCATATATTCTTCTGGTCGTCAGCCTCATAAATCATACAATATGCTGACTTTCCGTACCAATCTGCCAAGTTTCTGAGTTCTATATCCATCTTTTTAATCTGAGCAGATGGGTCAAACTCACTGCAGCCCTTTGCCGCCATCAAGTAGTCTGCGCGGATAACCTGATGCATCATTCCTGGATAGTGCGTCTCTCCGCCACTGTATACGGCATTTCCAAGTACCAGGGCGTATCCATCTTGAGAAAACCCGTATAGAAAATCCGCAGTGGAAGATTCCCTGGCGCCATTTACAACAACGTTCGGTAAGCCGAGCAACTTTCCGCAGGGAATGTCGAGAGTGACACCCTCTTCACCGAGCCCCGCCGTCCCTTGGACTGCATCTGTCTTACATGCCTCTTCCCAACTCTTTCCCCACGCCCCTTGCGCAAATTTCGAAGGAATCATTTTGCTCCCCCAATCCCTTTAATCCGACCGCGTCGTCGCACGCCTAGCCCCACAGCTTCGTATTCGACACTGCATACAGAGAGACATTTCTCATCCAGTCCTGTTCACGATAGCCAGAGAGACTGAACCGCACGGACTTTATCTCCGGATGAGCATCTTTAAACGACCGAAGACTTCTAGCCCGTAAGTTCTCCTCAGCCTTTACCTCGATCGCGTAGACGCAATTCGCTTTCTGTACCAGAAAGTCAATCTCGCCCGAGGAGTTTTCCGCCGACCAGTAGTATGGTGCGAGCCCGCAGTCAGAGACAAGCTGCTGACAAACATACTGCTCAGTAAGAGATCCCTTAAATTCCTCGAAGATGTCATTTCCTCCGATAACGGTTTCCTTATCTATCTGTGCCATAGCTCCAAGCAGGCCAACATCAACCAAAAAGAGCTTGAACGCCGTATCGTCAGCATAGGGGCATAGGGGAATACCGGGCTTCGAAATCCTCCGGACAAGTGTCGTAATACCGGCCTGTGTTAGCCACGTAATGCCCGCCTGATAGTTTCTCGCACGCGCCCCTTGTGCAATGTGGCTAAAAACAAACTTCTTGTTCTCTCGGCCCAGGTGAGACGGAATCGACCTCCATGCCGCAAGCGCATACTCCGTTTCAGTCCTGCCCAGATGCTTCGAGATATCGCGCTCGTAGCCTCTTAGGATCTCAAGCTGTACGTCTCTCGCATCCTCGAGAAGGCCTCGACCAAGAAAAGAACTCACTACTTCGGGCATACCGCCCACGTAATAATACTGACGAAGAAGTGGGACGAACTTACTCGAAAAACCATTTATAAGGTCAGCGTCTCCAGAGTCGAGAAGGTCGCAAAGTGACCCATTTCCCGTCGCGACAAGAAACTCCCGGAAATGAAGGGGATACAGATCCAGCGTATCAACCTTTCCTACGGGATAACCGCTACCTTCATGCACCGTTATGCCCAAAAGTGATCCCGCAGCAGCAACAGCATATCCCGGCGCCTCCTCGTAAAAATACTTGAGGCTAGTGAGTGCTTTCGGGCACGCTTGGATCTCGTCAAGAATAATAAGGGTGCTGCCTTCGGATACGACTTCACTCGTCTCGAATTGGATGGCAGAAATAATGCGAGAAATGTCATACCCCAGCTCAAACTGCTCCTGCATTCTGAGGTTACCATCCAAATTGATATAGGCAACGTTTTCAAACTGTGCTTTGCCAAACTCCTTGAGCAGCCACGTTTTGCCAACCTGACGCGCACCGTTCAGAATAAGCGGCTTGCGGCGCGGCTTGTTCTTCCAATCAACAAGCTTGCTCATGAGGAATCGATCCAAAGGAGCCCCCAAAGAATGGATACGGCCTTATTTTCGTTAAAAATGGCGAAAATAAGGCCGTAAAATAGCAAAAATTGGAGAAAATCAGGCTCTAGTTACTATTCCCACTCAATCGTTGCCGGGGGCTTGCTCGTTATGTCGTACGCCACGCGGTTGACGCCGGGCACCTCGGCCACGATCCTGCCGGAGATCCTCGCCAGCACGTCGTAGGGCAGCTTCGCCCAGTCGGCGGTCATCGCGTCGGAGCTCTCCACGGCGCGCAGAATGATCGGCCGCGCGTACGTGCGCTCGTCGCCCATGACGCCGACGCTGCGGATGTCGGGCAGCACCGCGAAGTACTGCCAGCACGAGTGCTCGGAGTTTCGCTCGCCCGTCTCCTCGAACAGCTTCGCGTTGTACGCATCGAGCTCCTCGCGCACGATCGCATCGGCGTTCTTCAGGATCTCGAGCTTCTCCGGCGTCACCGACCCGATGATGCGGATCGCCAGGCCCGGGCCCGGGAACGGCTGACGGTACACGATGTGATCCGGCAGCCCCAGCGCCGTGCCCAGCGCACGCACCTCGTCCTTGAAAAAGTGGTCGAGCGGCTCGATCAGATCGAACGACACGCCATCCGGGAACGGAATCAGGTTGTGGTGGCTCTTGATCGTGCTCGCCTTGCCACCCGTCTTGCGCGCGCCGCTCTCGATGATGTCAGGGTAGATCGTCCCCTGTGCCAGGTACTTCACCGGCTTGCCGCCCTCTTCGAGCTGCTGGGCAACGGCGAAGAACTCCTTCCAGAACTGCGTGCCGATGATCCGGCGCTTCTCCTCGGGCTCCGTCACACCCTCGAGCAGCTTGGCATACCGCTCCTCGGCATGCACGTGCACGAAGTCGACGTCGAACTGCTTGGTGAAGACCTCCTCCACCTGCTCCGGCTCGTCCTTGCGCAGCAGCCCGTGGTTCACGAACACGCAGGTCAGCTGCCTGCCGATCGCCCTCGAGCACAGCGCCGCCACCACGGACGAGTCCACGCCACCCGACAGCGCCAGAATGACGCGATCCTCGCCAACCTTCTCGCGGATCTCGTTGACCTTCTGCTCCACGAGATCGTCCATGTTCCACGTCGGCTTAAACCCGCAGATCTTGAACAGGAAGTTCGCCAGAATATGGTTGCCGTACGCGCTGTGGCGCACCTCGGGATGGAACTGCGTCGCGTACAGGTCGCTGCCCTGGTTCTCCATCGCCGCCACGGGGCATACCTCGGTCGACGCCGTGATCTTGAAGCCCATCGGCACCATCGTCACCGAGTCTCGGTGGCTCATCCAGACGGTCTGCTCCTGAGGCGTGCCGTCAAGCAGCAGCGACTCGCCCTTGCGGTGCAGCTCAACGCCGCCGTACTCGCCCACCTCGGCATGCGACACCATGCCGCCCAGCGTCTTGGCCATAATCTGGTGCCCGTAGCAGAAGCCCAGGATCGGGATACCCAGCGTGAACACGTCCGGGTCGATCTCGGGCGCGTCCTCGGCATAGACGCTGGCCGGACCACCCGAAAGAATGATGGCCTTCGCGCCCTTCTCGGCGATCTCCCACGCCGGCGTGTCGCACGGCATGATCTCGGAGTACACGTGCAGGTCGCGCACGCGGCGGGCGATGAGTTGTCCGTACTGGGCGCCGAAGTCGAGCACGACGACGAGCTGGTCGGTGACGTTGGTTGCCATGTGGCGAGAACCCTCCCTGGACGGTGGCAAAAGCAGTCGCCTAATTCTACGACGCGCAGAACCGCCCGCGCGGGTTGGCATGCACGCTGCAAAAAAGTCGCGCGCCGCCGACCCCCTACTCGCCTCGCGCGCGCCCCTTGGCACGCTCCTCCACGAGCTCCAGCCTCCTGCGCCACCCTCCGCGCAGGTAGTACGCCAGGCTCACAGCCGCCGTCACGACCCACGACACCGGATAGGCCGCCACGACCGTCACGGGGCCCGGCCACACAACGGCCGCCGTGTACAGCCACACGACGCGCAGCACGCACACGCCCAGCAGCACGATGAGCATCGGCTTGAGCGTCTCGCCCGTGCCGCGCACCGCACCCATGAGCACCTGCGCCGTGATGAAGAAGAAGTACCCCGGGATGACGAGCCAGATGTACGTCAGCGTGTCGGGCAGCAGGCTCGTATCGCTCGTGAAGATGGCCGAGATCTGCGGCGCCAGCACGATGATGAGCACGCCGAGTGGGACAGCACACGCATAGCACAGCCCGAGCGCCATCCACGCGCTGCGCTTCGCCCGCCGTATGTCGCCCGCGCCATAGCACTGCCCCATGAACGTCGTCGCCGACAGCGCGAACGCGTCGAGGACAAGCCACAGCACCATATTGCACTTGCCGCACACCGAGAACGCCGAGACGACGTGCGCCCCGCAGGCGTTGATGCCCGTCTGGATGACCATGTTGCTGACGGAGAACGTGCTCATCTGGATGCCCGTCGGCAGGCCGATACCCACGACCTTGCGCAACATAGGCCCCGAGAGCCCGATGCGCCGCAACTCGAGGCGATACGCCTCCCGCGAGCGGCACAGCACGATAAGCACGAGCGCCGCCGACAGCGCGATGGAGAGCACGGTCGCCCACGCGGCACCGGCGACGCCCCAGCCCAACACGACGACGAACAGCAGCTCGAGCACGATGTTCACCGCCGACGTCACCACAAGGAAGTAGAACGGCCGCCGCGAGTCGCCAATTGAGCGCAGGATGCCCGCTCCCATGTTGTACACCATCATGAACGCGACGCCGATGAGCTGGATGCGGATGAACGTCAGCGCATAGCCAAAGCTCTCAGCCGGCGTCTTCATGAGGTGGAGCAGGGGCTCGGCCAGCGGCAGGCCCACGAGCGTGATGAGCAGCCCCGCCACCATAGCGAACGCGATGGCAGTATGGACGGCCTCGCTCACGCGACGCTCGTCGTGCGCGCCCCAAAACTGGCTGACGATGATTGTGGCGCCCGTCGCCAGGCCGACGAAGAAGTCGATGAACAGGCTGAGCAGCGGCTGCGTTGAGTCGACGGCGCCCAGGGCCACCGAGCCCACCGCATGGCCCACGACGGCGGCGTCCACGTAGTAGTAGAGCTGCTGGAACACGTTGCCGCCCATGATGGGCAACACGAACAGCAGCATCTTCTTCCACAGCGGTCCCGTCAGGATGTCGAGCGCAGCCCTCTCGCTTCCGCCCCTCCGCTTCCTTCAAGCCGTAAGCGCCACTTCGGCATCCCCTCTCCCTGCGCACCCTCGCACGACACACGCCGCAAGCTGCCGGACCAAACCCCGCCGCACATCGACTTTACGACCAGGCATCTTTGCGCCGTCTTTATACTCACGCGTGCGAGAATAGCATTGAGCCCGCAAGAGATACGCCACGGCTTACGCAAGGAGCACGACACCTCTCGGCGAAAGGAGCTCCCCATGCACGGAGCGCAGGGTCGCCAGCCATCCATCGAGATTCGCCATGCTGCGATGGCCGATCTCGACGCCATCGCAGCTGTCGAAGCAGCGAGCTTTCCGCCCGCCGAGGCCTGCTCGCGCGCCTCGTTCGAGCGTCGGCTCGCGGCCTATCCCGATCACTTCTGGCTGCTTGAGGTGGCGACGCCCGAGGGACCTGTCCTCGCCAGCATCGTCAACGGCCTCGTCACGGAGCAGCCCGACCTGCTCGACGCGATGTACGACGACGCTACGATGCACGACCCGCTCGGCGCCTGGCAGATGATATTCGGCGTCGCGACCGCCCCGGAGTTCCGGCGTCGCGGCTTTGCCGGCCTGCTGTTGGAGCGTGCCATCGCCGACGCACGCGAGCAGGGGCGCGCCGGGCTCGTCCTCACCTGCAAGGAACGGCTGCTCCCCTACTACGCGCGCTTCGGGTTCGCAGACGAGGGCGTCTCCTCCTCCGAGCACGGCGGCGTCTCGTGGCACCAGATGCGGCTCACGCTATAGAGGCTGCCCTGGAAGGCATCAGCTCGGCACGCAAGGCCAAACGCCGACGATATAGATCGGCCGTCTCAGGGGAATTAGAGGAATCGGGCGCTCTCAACAGACGCCCCAGCTGGGCCGCAGCCCGATCCATCGCGGGGAGGCTCATCACCTGTCGCCGTGTTATCGTCATGACCGTGATCCCCAGATACGCCAGCGCGTTGCGTCGCTCGGAGTCATGCGCGATTCGCTCCGATCCGGTGTGAAACGAGTCGCTGTCGTACTCAACGGCAACACGGCATTCAGGCCAGTAGAAGTCGCACACGAAAAAGGCCTGCGCGGACCGCCTCTTTAACCCAGGCGGCGGGTCAATCCGATAGTTCAGGCTCGGCTGCGGCAGCCCATAGCCCCCGGCCTCGGCCGGCATCGACAAAAGCAGCGCCACGACCGCCTCCATTGGTGACGCTGCCCCGTCGAGGACGATTCCCAACGCCTCTCTCGCCCGCTTGATTCCCCGCGGGCCGCGCAGTCTCCCGATGCTCCGCGTCATCTCGCGCGTCGACGTGAGTGCGTCGCGCCTCCTCAGGCCGGTTGCGGACCGCTCGTCTTTGACATACGTCCCGCACAGGCGGCATCCCAGCAGCGACAGACGGGCAAGTGAGAGCTCGGTCGCAAACTGGAGGAAAAGGAAAGGCGGCGTGCTCGCATACGTTCCCGGACACATGCAGGCAAAGGCAGGCTCGGGCAGAGCAGATTTCCACAAGTGGGCCGAGAACAGGGTGGAACGCCTTCGGGCGTCACACTTCGGAACCAGGATGTGAACAGGGGGCGTCAAAAGATCAAACTCCCGCGTGGTCAGCGTCGATCGCATGAACTCGCGATTCGAGCGAGACGTCATGGGAGCGATAGCATGCGCGTACACCCCGGCAAGCTCGTCGTTTGCGCACGCGGCAGGCCGCCGGGACGCAACATCCATCACCGGCGCGTCCCAGAGCTCAAGAGCAGACCCGTATCCCAAGAAGACGTCATCCATGACGCCAGCCTAGCATCAGCCGCCCGCGCCAGACCCGCTAGCAGGCGCGTCCACAAGACCACCCGGTCAGCCGCCTCACACTCGCCCGGGCCCCGGACGCGCCCCGGGTGCGCCGCACACTTTCGGAAGTGCGAGCTGAACCGAGTGTCTTTGTGGGTGAAATTAGGCTGGCAAAACTCGCCCACCTGCAGTTTTGATAGAGTTAGCTGCGGAACCCCTCAAAAAGAGAGACAGTTCAGCTCGCACTTCCGGAAGTGCGCGACCCGGGAGGCGCACGCAACCCAGGGCGCCCGGGGCGGGGGCGGGCGCCCCGGGCGCAGCGGAGGCTTCTCTTACAGGAACTCCTCGCGGAGCTGGACGCCGAAGGCCTTGCCGACCTCGCGCAGGCCCTCGTCGGTGATCGTCTGGCAGAAGATGTCACTGCCACCGTTCATGATGCGCGCATCGCGATAAATAGCCGCCGACTTCTCAATCGTGTGCATCAGGCCAAACGTCTGGTCGAAGTCGCTGCCCGAGCAGAACAGGCCGTGCTGGGCCCACACCACCGCGGCGTACTTCTCCATCTTGGCGCTCGTGGCCTTGGCGATCTCGGTACCGCCGGGCACCATCCACGGCACGACGCCCACGCCCTCCGGGAAGATGACGGGGCACTCGGTCATCGACTTCCACAGCACGCGCGAAAAGGCACGGTCCTCGAGCGGCAGCACAAACGTCAGCGCAATGAGCGCCGGCGTGTGCGCGTGATAGATGACGCGCGCGGCGCCGTCAGTTGCCCGCATGCGCACGGCGTGGTTCATGAAGTGCGTCGGGAACTCGCTGGTGGGACGGCCACCGTTCGTGAGGCCCCAGACGATACGGTAGGCGTCGCCAGCCTCGTTGATCTCGACGATGCCCATGGAGTCGGCCGTGTTCGTCGCGACGTTGCGCATGAACTTGCCCGATCCCGTCGTCATGAAGTACGCGCCGCCCAGCTCGGGCTCGCACACGCCGATCTGCACCCACGGGCGCGGCTCGGCGTCCAGGTACGGGCGCGCGGCCTCGATCTCCTCGGGCTTCATGCGATACGTCAGGTTGCCGCCGTTGCGCTCGTGCCAGCCCTGCTGCCAGCCGTCGTCGCACAGCCGCACGAAGCCGTCCAGCGCGGGCACGGCGTCGAGCAGCTCCCACGTCGCTAGCTGCTCGGGCGTCAGGCCATCCTCGTCCTCGCAGCCGCAGTCGCAGGCGTCTTCGTCGTGGTCGTGGCCGTCGCAGCAGCACTCCTGCTTCTTGGCCTTCTTGTCCTTGTCCTTCTTGCCCACCTCAGCACGCTCCTTTGTAGCGATCTTAGTAGCGATCTGCGCGCTTTACGCTCGCGCGCTCAGCACCTCGTCCTCGTAGGCCTTGACCGGCGCCCAGAGCTCGCCGTCGAGCGGCACGTTCTCGCGGCGGCAGTAGTAGTCCCACACCGCGCCGAACGGCATGCTCTTGAACTGCTCGGTCACCATCATCTTCTCGGAGAACTGGTACGTGTCCTGCAGCTCCTTGAGTCGGTCCCACGGCTGCAGCATCTCGAACAGCAGGCTCTTCTCCATGGCGCGCGTGCCTGTGGCCCACGCCCCGATGCGGTTGATCGATGCGTCGAAGAAGTCGAGTCCGATGATGATCTTCTCGAAGCCGCCCGGGCAGCGCACGACCTCGCTGGCGATGTCGCGGATGTTGTCGTCGAACAGCACCACGTGGTCGGAGTCCCAGTGCATCGGGCGCGTGACATGCAGCGGCACGTAGGGGAAGAACTGCAGCAGGCTCGGCAGCTTGTCGGCGATGCTCTCCGTCGGGTTGAAGTGCCCGGCGTCGATGAGCACGACGTGGTTGCCGCCCTTCTTGGCCGCGTAGGAGATGTAGAACTCGTTGTTGCCCGTCGTGAAGCCCTCGAGGCCGATGCCGAACACCTTCTGCTCGACGGAGTCGATGACGTGCGGCGTCTCGAACGAGTAGATCTCATCAAGCGACTCGCGCAGCCGCTCGCGCATGCCGTAGCGGTCGGCCGGCACGTCCTTGAGGCCGTCGGGGATCCAGAAGTTGTTGAGCACCATGTCGTCGAGCTCCTCGCCGATGCGCTCGGCGATCTTGCGGCACGCGACGCAGTGGCGGATCCAAAAGTCGCGCGTCTCCTTGTCCGGCGACGACACGGAGCAGTCGTGGTTCATCTTGGGGTGGCTGAACAGCGTCGGGTTGAAGTCGATGCCAAAACCCTTCTCCTTGGCCCACTCCACCCACGGCGCGAAGTGCTTGTACTCGAGCTGGTCGCGGTCAACCCAGGGGTTCTCGGGTGTGAACACCGCGTAGGAGGCGTGCAGGTTGATGCGCTTCTTGCCCGGGATGAGGCTCGCAGCCTTCTCGAAGTCGGCCGTCAGCTCCTCGAACGTGCGCGCGCGACCCGGGTAGTTGCCCGTCGTGAGGATGCCGCCCGACGCCGCGTTGTCCTTCTGGTCGAAGCCCATGACGTCGTCGCCCTGCCAGCACTGGATGGAGATGGCCTTGTCGGCGAGCTTGTCCATGACGGCGTCCGTGTCGATGCCGTAGGCCGCATAGGCCTCCTTCGCCAGCTCGTAGGCCTTGCTGACGGCGCACCCGCAATCGCTCATGCTCTGATCTCCTTAATCTCGAATGACGTGCGTATCGCATCACGGGCAGCGGCCAGATCGGCGAACTCGCCGGCAGCGATCATCTGCACCATGAGGTTACCAAGGGCTGTGCCCTCGACGGGGCCCGCATATACCGGCAGGCCCGTGGCCCGGGCCGTGAGCTCGTTGAGATAGGTGTCCTGACAGCCGCCGCCCACGATGTTGATGGACGTGTAGCGACGCCCCGTGAGAAACGACAGGTCCTCGATGGCCTCGGCGTAGCAGCGCACAAGGCTACGGTAGACGCACTGCATGACCTCGCCGACGCTCTGAGGCTCGGCCTGGCCCGTCTCCCGACACATCGTGCACACGGCGTCGACCATGGAGTCGGGCGCGAGGAAGGCATCGTCGTTGACGTTGACGATGGAAGTGAAGCTCTCACAGCCGCGAGCAAGCTCCGCCAGCTCGGGGAAGCTGAACTCGTGGGCAGAGCCGTCGGGCGCCATCGCGGCCGCCATTTCCCGAGCGCGCGCGTGATCGCCGCCCTTGCCGGCCACGTAGTCCACGCCGTTGAGCTCGCGACGGATGGACTGGATCATCCACAGCCCCATGATGTTCTTCAGGAAGCGGAAGCGATATTGGAAGCCGCCCTCGTTCGTGAAGTTCTGGAGGCGCGCCGCGTCGCTCGTGATCGGCCCCTCGTTCTCAACGCCCAGCAGGCTCCACGTGCCGCTGCTGATGTAGACGGCGTCGGCGTCGGTCGCTGGAATCGCGAGGTAGCCCGACCCGGTGTCGTGCGTAGCCGGCAGCATAACCTGCGCATCAAAGCCCACGCGCTCGCGCCAGCGCGGCAGCAGGCCCCCGATCGTCGCGCCAGGCATCACCGGTCGCTCAAACATGCCCGCAGGAATGCCAAACGCCTCGAGCACGCCGGACTCCCAGTCCTTCGTACGCGCGTTGAGCATCCCCGTCGTCGTCGCGTTGGTGTACTCGTTGGCCATCACACCCGTGAGCAGGTAGTTCAGGTACTCCGGCATCATGAGGAAGCGCGTGGCGGCCTCGACCTGCTCCGGGTGCTCCCCCGCCAACGCCAACAGTTGATAGACCGTGTTGAACGGCTGGCGCTGGATGCCGGTCAGCCGATAGTGAAGCGTCGGGTCGAGCAGGGCGTCTGCTTGCGCGTAAATGCCGTGCGTGCGCGCATCGCGGTAGGCCACGGCGTCGGTCGTCGGCCGCCCGTCGGCGTCGAGCAACACGAAGTCGACGCCCCATGTGTCGATGCCCATCGTCGCCGGCTCGCACCCACACTCGTGGCAGCGTGCCAGGCCGTCGAGGATGCCCTCGAGCAGCATATCGACGTCCCAGCAGTCATGACCGTCCACGCGGCACTGCGCGTTGTCGAAGCGGTGAACCTCCCGCAGCTCAAGGCGGCCGTCAGAAGCGAGCCAGCCCAGGATGGCGCGCCCGCTTGAGGCACCGATGTCGATGGCGAGATGGTAGGTTGGCATGTCCGTATCCTTCGATCCCCGCGGCCGGGCACGACGTCGGGCGCCCCGCACAAGCGGGAAGCGCCGTCCCGATCCGCCAGTTCGCTACTTCACCTGCACGACATACATCATGTTCGTCATTGTCGAAGAGCCAACGACGGGACTCGTGGCACGGTCGCCCGCCGTGAACACCGCGACGTCGCCCACCGCGAGCAAGCCCGCGTCGACGAGCACCTGGCGCGCGTTCGCAATGACCTTGTCGGCCGGGCCCTCGACGTCGCCGATCAGCGGCGTGACGCCCCAGTACAGCATGAGGCGGCGCGCCGTCTCCTCGCGCGGCGTCACCGCATAGACCGGCAGCGCCGAGCGGAAGCTCGACACCATGCGCGCGGTCTTGCCCTCCATCGTCGGCGTCACGATGCAGCGCGCCCCCACGCGCTCCGCCGTCTGGGCTGCGGCGATGGCAACCGAGCTCACGACGCCCTCTGCCGCGTTGCGCGCGTGGTCGTCGAGGTGCGTGCTTTCGTCAAGCCCGTCCTCGGCAGCGCAGGCAACCTTGTCCAGGGCGCGAACGGTCTCGACGGGGTACTTGCCGGCCGCCGTGCCCACCGAGAGCAGCAGCGCGTCTGCCCCATCCGCGATGGCGCTTGCCACGTCGGAGACCTCCGCGCGCGTCGGGCTGGGGTTGCGTACCATGGAGTCGAGAATCTGCGTCGCCACGATGACCGGCTTGTACCGCCGGTTGCACGCCGCCACGACGCGGTGCTGGATGCCGGGCACCCGCTCGAAAGGCACCTCGAGGCCCAGATCACCGCGTGCGATCATCACGCCGTCGGCAGCCGCCACGATCTCGTCGAGGTTCTCGACACCCTCGGCATCCTCGATCTTCGCGATGATCTTGATGCCAGCATCGCCATGCTCCGCCAGAAACGCCCGGGCCGTCTCAACGCACGCGGCGTCGCGCACGAACGACAGGGCCAGATAATCGATGCCGGCCTCGATACCGTAAAGGATGTCGTCGCGATCGGCGTCGGTGATGGCCGGCAGGTCGAGCGGCGTCCCGGGCACGTTGAGCGCCTTGTGCGGGCCAAGCTCGCCCGTCGTCTGCACCGTGCAGACGACGTCGTCGCCCGCCACCTCGTCAACGGCGAGCTCGATACGGCCACTGTCCAGAAGGATGATCGTGCCGGGCCCCACGTGGCGCGCCAGATCCGGGTAGGTTTGCGAGACGATGCGGGCGGTGCCCTGCACCGCACGCGGCGTCAGCGTGAAGCGCATGCCAGCCACGAGGCGCACGGGCCGGTTGTCGGCAAGCGCGCCGGTGCGTACCTCGGGCCCCTTTGTGTCGAACATGAGCGCGACGTGTGACTTGAGCCGCGTGCGCACGCGCTTGAGACGCTCGACTCGGGCGCGCACCTCTTCGCGGCACCCATACGAGAGGTTTACGCGAGCCACGTCCATGCCGGCTGCGACCATCCCCTCCAGCACGCGTTCGCTGTCACTAGCGCTGCCCAGGGTACAGACGATCTTCGTCCTTCGTGCCATGGCTCCCCTTGGTCGAGGTTCGGAACCGACGCGGTGTCGCGAACCAGATAGCTCGCGCCCCGCAGCCCCATAGTACGACGTTGTCAACCGCTTGCGTACACATTCAGTCCGCTTCTCTATGATTTTCCCTGTGAACGGTCGCCAGGCGTTATTGTGCGCAGCGGTCATGCCACGCGCTTGCAAACGCCCGGAAAGTGTCGCCCTGAAGCACGACGGCCTGGCCGCACGCCCTATTCATCATCCCGAGAGGGGAGCTGCCGTGTCATCCGATCCATCGGCAAGGGAGAGTAGGAAGAGCACCATCGCCGTGTCATTGACGAACTTCCTGGACTCCGGCTGCATCGTAGGTTCTAGCGTCTGCCTGAGCGCGTGGGCCGTCGCGTTTGGCTTTGGCTCGCTGTGGACGTCCATTCTCGGTGCCATCGGCGCCAACGCGTTCGGCGCCGCCATCGGCGCCCTTGTCGGAGGCTTTCTGACCGACCGTTACGGGCGAACGATCATCTACAAGTTCAACCTGCTCGTCTACGCACTCGGCGTACTGCTCATGATGTGTGCCGTCAACCTGCCCATGGTCGTGCTCGGCATCGTCATCTCCGGCCTGTCCGTCGGCGCCGGCGTGCCCGCCTCGTGGAGCTACATCTCCGAGACCTCGCAGTCCACGCAGCGCGCCGCCAACATCGGCATCTCGCAGTTCGCCTGGTCCATGGGCCCCGCGGCCATCTTCGCGCTATCGCTCGTGCTCTCCTTCGTGTTCCCGGCGTTCGGCGCCGACGGCAAGACACTGCTCGCAGCGGGGACGTACGGCCCGTTTGACGGCCTGCTCGCTTCGCGCATCATCATGGCCGTGCTCTTCGTCATCGCGCTTATCGCATGGAACCTGCAGCGCAAGCTCAAGGAGTCGCAGGACTGGGCCGAGAAGCGCGCCCAAGAGTCCAGCCATGAGGGCTTTGGCTCCATGATGGCCCGCGCCCTCAAGAACAGCGTCAACGTCAAGACGATCCTGTTCCTCGTGTGCGTCTACCTCACGTGGAACCTCGTGGCCGGCAGCAACGGCCAGTTCATGCCCTACCTTTACAAGGCGGCCGGCAACCTGAACGACACGACGATCTCGCTGCTCTCGACGGCGCAGTGGGTCCTGTGCGCCGTGTGCTCGCTCGTCATCTTCTCCAAGCTCGGCGACAAGATTTCCCACCGCGTGCTGTTTGGCGTCTCCGCCCTGCTCGCGTTGCTTTCCTGGGCCGTCATGGCGTACTTCGGCACGCAGTTCGACCCGAACGGCGCCAACGAGAGCCTCGGTTGGGTTCTGTGGGCCTACGTCATCCTCTGGGGCGTCTCCGCTGGCTTCTCCGCCCAGTGCTTCTACGCGCTGTGGTCGACCGAGCTCTTCCCGACGCAGTATCGCGGCGGCGTTCAGGGCATCATGTTTTTCCTCGTGCGCGGCGTGCTCGGCATCTGGTCCATCGTGGCTGTCGGCATCATCGACGTCTCGACCAACGCGGGCTTTACGACCATTGCCGTCATCATGTGCGGTTTCCTCGCGATCTCGCTGATCGTCGGCGTCGTCGGATGCCCGAAGACGCAGGGCCGCACGCTCGACGAGATCACCCGTGAGCGCTACGGCTCCAACCTGTAGGCCCGACAAGAGAGAAGGAAGCTGATGGCTGAGGAGAATCCACGTCGCACAGCGGATGGATACGTGATCGAGGGCTTCAAGATGAAGCTCTTCCCCGGCTTCAAGGAGGAGTACGAGCGGCGCCACAACGAGCTGTGGCCCGAGATGGCCGACATGCTCCACGAGTACGGCGCACGCAACTACTCGATCTTCATCGACCCTGACTCCGACACACTCTTTGGCTACATCGAGGTCAAGGACCCGGCACACTACGACACAAGCGCTCAGACCGAGGTGTGCAAGCGCTGGTGGCACTTCATGGCATCCGTCATGGAGACCAACCCGGACGAGAGCCCCGTCTCCACCGATCTGCACTGCGCCTTTCACCTCGACTAGCGCTCGCGCCAGCTAGCCATCTTGTTCCACACGAGCAGGGCCGGCTCGCCTGTCCAACACAGGCGAGCCGGCCCTATTGTTATTGAGTCCCTTGCATTGCGCCACCACCCCGTTCATCGCCCAGCCGGGGACGTCGCGATGCCCGTCAAGCGGAGAACGCCTAGGACTTGAGGCGCTTGACGAACGCGGAGATCTGGAAGGCGGCCACCACGATTATGATGCCGCGCATGACGAGCATGCACCCGAGGTAGATGATGAAGAGCGCCGGCATAGCCATCATGAGGATGCCAAAGATGACGGTCAGCACGGCGCCCACGATACCCAGGGCGCACATGCCATTTCCGGTGATGCCGCGCATGCGCCAGCTCGCCACACCGTCCATGACGCCGGCGACCACGACGAAGATGCCCACCATCCATGCAACCGTGATGCCGCCAACCATGGGCTCGACAAGGAACATGACGCCGAGCAGTACGTCAATGATGCCGTTGAGCAGCGACCATCCGCTGAGCGGGGCGAAACCTCCCATGTCAAAGAACGCCGCGATGGCGCTGACGCCCGCTGCAAGAAAGCCGATACCCGCCGTAATCGCCACCGCCATGAGCGCGGGGGCCGGCCAGATGAGGCAGGCGACGCCCAACAGCGTGATGACAGCCCCCAGCGCCACAAACCACCACTTGTAGTGCTTTGACTTTCGTTCTGGCTCGATGATGTAGGCTTCGGTGGTCGTCATGGCGATCATCCTCCTCGCAGGGTGCCTGTATAAAAAACGGTCAGGAACTGCGGCGGTAGCCCCGTCGCTGTCCCTGACCTATTTGTACCCATTTGTGGAGTAAGAATACCCGGACAATCCAGGCCTTCGCGTATGAATTTCAGCCGCTTCGAGCCCAGAGCATCCCTGCGTTACACGTTGAAGCGGAAGTGCATGACGTCGCCGTCAGCCACCACGTAGTCCTTGCCCTCCATGCGCAGCCTGCCCGCAGCCCTGGCTCCCGCCTCGCCACCGAGCGCGACGTAGTCCTCATACGAGATCGTCTCCGCCTTGATGAAACCGCGCTCGAAGTCGGAGTGGATGACGCCGGCCGCCTGAGGCGCCGTCGCGCCGATGCGCACCGTCCACGCCTTGACCTCCATCTCGCCGGCCGTGAAGAACGACTGCAGGCCAAGCAGCTGATAGGCCGCGCGCGCCAGGTGGGCCAGGCCGCTCTCCTCAAGCCCGAGGCTCTCGAGGTACTCGGCGGCCTCCTCGTCGGACAGCTCAGAGAGCTCCGCCTCGACCTGGGCACAGATGGGCAGCGGCTTCACGCCATCAATAGGAGCGAGGTCAGCCGTCAGACCGTCCTCGTCGACGTTGGCGACGTAGAGGATCGGCTTCATCGTCAGCAGAAACAGGTCGTGAACACTCGCCTTCTCGTCATCAGTCATGTCCATGAGGCGAGCGGGCTTGCCCTCATCAAACCATGCGGAGAGGCGCTTCATCGTGGCGAGCTTCGTCACGCTGAGCTTGTCGCCGCGGTGCGCCTCTTTCTCGGCCTTCGGCAGCGCGCGCTCGATCGTGCCCATGTCAGCCAGGATGAGCTCGGTGCCGATCGTGTCGACGTCGCTCGCTGGGTCGACCTTGCCCGCCACGTGCACGACGTCAGGGTCGGAGAAGTATCGAACAACCTCGCAGATAGCGTCGGCTTCACGAATGTTGGCGAGGAACTGGTTTCCGAGCCCCTCTCCCTCGCTCGCGCCCTTCACGAGGCCTGCGATGTCAACGAACTCGACCGTCGCCGGAACGATGCGCCCTGGGTGCACGATGTCGGCCAGCTTCTGGAGACGGGGGTCAGGCACGTCGACGATGCCGACGTTGGGGTCGATCGTGGCGAACGGGTAGTTCGCCGCAAGACCGCCCTGCTTTGTGAGAGCCGTGAACAGAGTTGACTTGCCGACGTTGGGCAGGCCGACGATGCCGATGGAGAGGGACATGACGCTCCTTGACGTTGAAGGTGAGGTTGAGACGGCCTGATCCTACGGTAAGGCCATCGCTTGCGAACCAGTGTAGCGCAAACGCGCTCGGGGCAGCAGACGGTCGCTGCCCTGCACCAACAAAAAGGGGCCGTCCTCTCGGACGACCCCGGTAGATCTCTTTCGCCTCGCTAGCGCATGCGGGGCGCGTTTGCCTCGTGTGCTTACGCGCTCGCCAGAGCGGCGTCCACGGCGTCGAAGATGGCCTTCGACGTCACGGTCGCGCCGGACACGACGTCAACGCCAGCGGTGCCGTTGGCAGCAACGATGGCCTCGGGCAGCTGCTCGATGGCGTTCGTGCCGATGCCCTGCGTCTCGGCGTTGTCACCAACGGTGACCTCGGTGATCTTGCCGCCGGCAACGGTGACGCTCACGGGAACGTCGCCGCCGATGCCCTTGCCCGTGCCCTCGTACGTGCCATCGGCGATAGCGCTCACGTCCACGGCGCCGTCAGAGGCGGCCGCGTCGTCAGAGGAGCCGCCACCCAGTGCGGCGTTCGTCGCGTCGAAGATGGCCTTGGAGGTGACGGTCGCGCCGGCAATGCCGTCGACGCCATCCGTCGTGCCGGCGGCCACGATGGCGCCGGGCAGCTCGTCGAGCGCCTTGGAGCCGATGCCCTCGGTCTCCTGGCCCTCGGCCGTGAGCTCGGTGATCTTGCCGCCGGCAACGGTCACCGAGACCTTGATGGTGGACTCCATGCCCTGGGCCTCGCCGGTGTACGTGCCGTCGGCGACAGCGCTCACGTCAGCGGACGCAGCGGAGCTGTCCTCCTCGGGCTCGGCAGCCGCAGCGGCAGCCATGCTCAGAACGTCGATGGCACCCTCAGGCACAACCCAACCCTCGGGCACGAGGCCGTTCTCGGTCGTGAACGAGTCGGCGTGGCACTGAGCGCAGATCATGACAGACTGCTCGCCCGCAGGCTTGTGGCAGTCGGCGCACGCAATGGGACCGCCGTCGGCGCCAGCCGTCTGGTGCATGGCGACGTCGGTCGGGTAGTTGTGCGGATCAAAGATGCCGTACTTCTCCGAAACCTGAGCCTTGGCGTCCTCAGGGACAGCCCAACCCTCAGGAATGGTGCCGTTCTCGGCGTTGAAGTAGTCAGCGTGGCACTCGGCGCACATCATCGTGGACGCCTTGTGGGCCTTGTGGCAGTCGGAGCAGATGATCGCACCGCCGTCAGCGCCGGCCGTCTGGTGCATGGCGACGTCAGCCGGGATGTTGTGCGGATCGTAGGGCATGTCGGCCGTCGCGGACTCCTTCGTAGGAGCCGTCACGCCGTCATGGCACTTGCCGCAGAACTCGTCGTTGGCGATGCCCGTCTCATCGTGCAGCGGGTCGGTGAAGCCATCGGTGGCCCACACGACAACCTCGTTGACCAGGTCCATCATCTTGGCCTGCGTCCAGTGGCAACCCAGGCACGTCACGCCGTTCTGCTCGTGGACAGCCGCCTCCATGGACATGTCCTGGCTGTAGTAGCCCTCGACATAGCGATCCATGGGCTGGTGGCAGAACGCGTTGCAGAACGTCGGCTCCTCATGCCAGTGCAAGAATGCAACCAGCACGGCGATGGCCACAACAGCGATGGCCGAGATCACGACAGGCCAATGCTTGGCCTTCCTGACCACGGTGCCGCCGGCGGCCGGCGCCTCGGGGGAACCGGTGACTGGGGCGTTCACCTTCTCCTCGTCTGACATTTCCCACTCCTCCTTAACCCGGCAGGCACGCATGCGCCCACCTCGTACATACACGCGCTACGTACATAATACTATCAGCTCTCGCACACAACAACGGAATGTTCCCCAGCGGCAAAAGTGCAGATGTCCCGTGGTAAACCTACCGGCCACCCCGGGTTATGCCTTCTCGCCGTCCGCCTCGTGCGCGCTCGCCTTCGCCTTGGGCTTTGCCGCGTGCTCCGCCTTGCGCTGCGCTTCCTCTCGCTCTTCCTCCTCGATGATGTCGGCCTGCCCCTCCAGGAAGTCCAGCGCCTTCTTGCCGTACTCCTTCGTCTTCTGGCGGGCCTCCTCGCGCTGCTTGGCCTCGCGCTCCTTGTCGGCCACCTTCTTGCGCGTCTCGGGGTCGTCGACGATGAGCCTGCGGGCGTCGACCTCAACGAACTCGACGGCGCCCTCCTCGGGGCAGACGTCGGCGCACAAGCTGCACGTCACGCAGTGGCTCGACACGACCGTCGCCTTGCCGTCCTTGATGTCGATGGCGCGTGTCGGGCAGAGCTCGGCGCACGTGCCGCAGCCCGTGCACGCGTCGGTCATCTGCGGCAGGTCGAACAGGATGTTTTCCGCCGTGTCGGGGTGGTCGGCCAGCGCCACGAGCAGAAGCTGGCGGCGCGGCACGAGCACGCGCGCCTTCTCCTCGGAGTTCGCGCCTCCGCACATGCGGTCGAGCGCCTTCTGCAGGTTCGTGATCTGCTTGGAGTGCGCGGCGATCTTTTGGCCGGCGCGCGCGAGCTTGGCCGTGAGCGGCGTCACGCTCGCCGCCGTCATGCCGAGCGACTTGGCCGTGCTGCTGACGAACTGCTTGCGCTCGATCTTGTGGTCGACCTCGAGCACGAGGTTCTTTTCCTTCGTCTCCAGGTCGACCGTCTCGCCCGACCACGACTCGCCGCAGCCGATCTGCTCGGTGTAGAAGTCCTCGCCGCCCGTCGTGCGGCACTTGTCGCAGATGTGCGGCGGCAGGTAGACGCCGACATTGCCGTACTCGCACAGGATGGCGTACCACGTCTCGGCCGAGATGGCGCCGACGCACGGCAGCACGACCATGCCGTCCGCCGGCGCGTGCTTGAGCGAACGCGTGCACGTGACGTAGACCATCTCGTTGGCCTCGGCCGCCTTGCAGATCTTGTCGTAGGCGATGCGCGGGCTGTACAGCGTCGACGTCAGGGCGTCCGTCGGGCACGCCGCGACGCACAGGCCGCACTTGCGGCAGTCCGACGTGATGTCGACGTCGCCGTCGTCAGTGAACTCGATGGCGTTCGTCGGGCACACCTGCTCGCACAGGTCGCAGCTCGCTTCAGGCTCGAGGCAGCGCACGCACATGGAGACGTTTGCCTTGGGCACGACCTTGTAGTCGCCCGGGCTCCACAGCTCCGCCGCCTTTTTGTCGACCGAAACGCCGCGCAGGTCGGCCGTCTCGGTCTCGATGTCGTCGGTGATGGCCTTGAACTCCTTCTGCAGGCCGATCAGATCGTCAAGAAAGTCCGCCATCGCTGGCCCTCTCCCCTCTCCTCGGTGCGCAGCCGGGCGCCCGGACGGGCCTTAGTAGAGCTTGGCGCCCGCCGGGATGGCGTCGTCAAGCATGAGCACGTTCAGACGCTCAGATGCCTCGTCGCCCTCGCCCTCAGCATGTACGGCGCTGAGGATCATGCCGCACGACTCGATGCCCATCATGGCGCGGGGCGGCAGGTTCGTGATGGCGACGAGCGTCTTGCCCACGAGATCCTCGGGCTCGTAGTACGCGTGGATGCCCGACAGGATCGTGCGGTCCGTGCCCGAGCCGTCATCGAGCGTGAAGCGCAGCAGCTTCTTGGACTTCTTCACGGCCTCGCACGCCTTGACCTTGACGGCGCGGAAGTCGGACTTGCTGAACGTCTCGAAGTCGACGAAGTCCTCGAACAGCGGCTCGACCCTGACGTTGGCCAGGTCGACCGTCGGCACCTTGTTGGGCGCATACGAGCTGGCAGCGGGTGCCGGGGCGGCCTCGGCGTCGGCCGTGGGCTCAGCAGAAGGAACGGAGACGGTCGGGGCGCCCTTCTCGGGGCGCATGTGCGGGAACAGCAGCACATCGCGGATGGACGGCTCGTTCGTCAGCAGCATGACGACGCGGTCGATGCCGATGCCGATGCCACCAGCCGGCGGCATACCGTACTCCAGAGCGCGCACGTAGTCGGCGTCGTACTGCATGGCCTCGTCGTCACCCGAGTCGCGCTCAGCGATCTCGGCACGGAAGCGCGCAGCCTGGTCGACGGGGTCGTTGAGCTCAGAGAACGCGTTGGCGTACTCGTGGCCTGCAATGACGAGCTCGAAGCGGTGCGTCAGGCGCGGGTCGCTCTCGTAGCGCTTGGCCAGCGGCGAGACCTCGACGGGGTAGTCGCACACGAACGTCGGATTGACGAGCGTCGGCTCGCCGATCTCGTCGTAGAGCTCGGCGATGAGCTTGCCGGCGCCCCACTCGGGCTTCGTCTCGATGCCGTTGGCGGCACACAGCTCGCGCAGGCGCTCGACCGGCGTGTCGAGGTCGACGTCCTCGCTCAGAGCGTTCGACACGACCTTCGTCATGGGGATAGACGGCCACGTGCCGGACAGGTCGATCGTCTGGCCCTGGTACTCGATCTTCTCACTGTCGTTGACGACGGCGTTGGCGGCCTTGATGACGCCCTCGGCCAGCTCCTTCATGCCCTCGAGGTCGCTGTAGGCGCAGTAGGCCTCCATCGTGGTGAACTCGGGGTTGTGCGTCAGGTCCATGCCCTCGTTGCGGAAGATGCGTCCCAGCTCGAACACGCGCTCGAAGCCGCCGACAAGCAGGCGCTTCAGGTGCAGCTCCGTGGCGATGCGCAGGTAGCACGCCTGGTTGAGCGCGTTGAAGTGAGTGATGAACGGCTTGGCCGTCGCGCCGCCCTGGATGGTCTGCAGGATGGGCGTCTCGACCTCCATGTAGCCGTCGGCCTCCATGTAGCGGCGGAAGGCCGACACGATGGCCGAGCGCTTGCGGAACGTCGCGCGCACGTCGTCGTTGACGATGAGGTCAACGTAGCGCTGGCGGTAGCGCGTCTCCTTGTCCGAGAGGCCGTGGAACTTCTCGGGCAGTGGGCGGATGCCCTTGGAGAGCAGCTTCACGCCCGTGGGCGCCACGGACAGCTCGCCGCGGCGCGTGCGCATGACGACGCCCGTCGCCTGCACGATGTCGCCCAGGTCGAGGTCGGCGACGTACGCCATGCCCTGCTCGCCCAGGTCGTCGATGCGGCAGAACAGCTGCAGCGAGCCCGTGGCGTCCTGGATGACGACGAAGGCGACCTTGCCCTGGCCGCGCTTTGCGCGGATGCGTCCGGCAACGGTCACGACATCGGCCGTGTCCGTGCCCGCCTCAAGCTCAGCGTAACGCGCCTGCAGGCCACTCACGTGGTCCGTGACGTCGCTGTGCTCGGGATAGGGCTCGCCGCCCGCGTCGATGATGGCCTGGCGCTTCGCCAGGCGCAGCGCTCGCTCGTCAGTCGTCGCGGGCACTTCGTCGGTGCGCGTGCTCTCGTCCTGCGCCATGGGTGCAGCCTTCCTCTTGTGCTCGAACGGGTCTCGCCGGTGTGGGCCCGTAGACGGATGCCCCGCCTCGGCGCGGTGCCGGGGCGGGGCCGTGCGTGCCGTGCTTTCTCGTTACTTCGTGTCGACGTCGACGATCGTGTACTTGAGCGTCTTGCCCGACGGCGAGAGGAACGAGACCTCCTCGCCCTTACGGTGGCCGAACAGCGCCTTGCCCATGGGCGACTCGTTGGAGATCTTGCCCTCCTTCGGGTCGGCCTCGGCGGTGCCGACGAGCGTGAACGTGCGCTCGCGGTTGTGGGCGTCCGTGACGGTGACCGTGTGGCCGAACGTGATGACGCCGCTGCGGCGGGGCGCCTCGACGACCGTGCAGTTGGCAAGCTGCTGCTTCAGCACGCTGATGCGCGACTCGTTTGCCGCCTGGTCGTCCTTGGCGTCGTCGTACTCAGAGTTCTCGGACAGGTCGCCGAAGTCACGCGCGACCTTGATCGCCTCGGTGATGCGCTCGCGCTCCTCGCCCTCGCGCCACTTGAGCTCGTCCTCGAGCTTCTGCTTGCCCTCTGCGGTCAGAACAATACCCTTGGTCTCCATCGAAAAATCCCCCGTTCGGTTCATGCGCGGCAGATTTCCTCTATACGCGCGAGATGCGTTTCGCATGCGTCCGCACGCTGCCCAGCGGTGGCGTGGCGCCGCCATGGCACGGCCCGCGCGTCACGCCACGACGGCGAGCGCGGGACCCCGATGTGAACGATGTGCGAAATGCGGTTGAGTGAACCCCTTGCTGTGCTCGACGCCAAGGGGCCCGCCACAGCGTAGTGTGGCTATACAGATGAGGGCGCCCCATACAACGGGCGCCCCGGTCGAGCCATAGCTGTCGTGCCCGTCATGCCGACACGGAGTGCATCGGGACGGTCACGTTACAATCGCGGCGCACGCCCGATTGCAGGGGGCGTGCGCCGCGCTCAGTGATCCGTGCTTTGAGGAGCGAGCCTACTCGGCGTCAGCGTCCTCGTCGGCCTTCTTCGCGCGGCGGGCCGTCGTGCTCGTCGTGCGCTTGCGGGGAGCGGCCTTCTTCTTGGGGGCCTCTTCCTCCTCCTCGACGTCGGCGTCCTCGTCCTCAACGTCGGCATCCTCGGCGTCGACAACCTCGACCTCGTCGATCTTCTTGTTGTCGTCCTCGTCGCTCATGCCCTTGCGGATGTTCTTGACCGTCTTGCCGAGCGAAGCGCCGAGCTTCGGCAGGTTCTTCGGGCCGAAGATCAGCAGGACGACGACCAGAATGATCAGGAGCTCAGGAACGCCAATGCCACCGATGATACCCATGTGAGAATCCTCCAATATCTTCGGCGGACGAGGGGTCGACAATAGGCAGCCCGCCGGTTTCCGGGACGGTAGTATAGTACCCCGCCCTCTGTTCCGTATACACACGCTTTCAAGACTTTTTCGAGGCGGAAGGGAAGAGTTTCATGGCGAGCTCACGAGAGCGTTCGCACTGGTAAACAGCCTATCCTCATCGAAAAACGCCCCGTTAACGCAAAAATGTGGGCCGCCTTGCGGCGACCCACATGTGCGACCAAAACTGGTCGGGTCGGCGGGATTTGAACCCACGACTTCTGCGTCCCGAACGCAGCGCTCTACCAAGCTGAGCCACGACCCGGCGAGGGAGAATACTAGACGAGTCCCCTGCCGAATGCAAATGGTTTGGACGAGATTCTCGAAAAGTTCCGAGACGATCGCGGGAAATTCACGAACGGCGCCATCCTACGAGGGCAGCGTCTCCGTAGCGCAGGCCCACAGCCCCCGAGCTGAGGCGCGCTCAGCCACCTTGCAAGCGGCAGAGGCATCGGGCACGAACAGGGCGCAGCAAGCCCCGCTGCCGCACAGCAGGGGCTGAGCGAGGCCCTCGGGCTGCTCGTCGAGCCAGGCGAGCGTCCCTGCGACGAGCGGCTCTACGGTGCAGGCGGCCGGCTGCAGGTTGTTGGCGCATGCGGCGGCGATAGAGCTTGCGGAGACATCGGCATCCGAGCGGGGGCGGAGCAACGACAGCAGGTCATCCGCCGTGGGCACGGGCGTGCCGAACTCGTCAAACGCGCGATAAGCGGCCGGCGTCGAGACGCCGACAGGGGGCTTTACCAGCACGATGGGGAGCCGGGGCAGCGCCAAGCGCTCGATGAACGCGTCGCCGAGGTCGCCCATCAGGCACGTGCCACCATAGAGGAAGAACGGGACGTCGGCGCCAAGATCTCGCGCCACGTCGACGACGACCGGGTCGGTTGCGTCCAGCCCCCACAGCGCGGCGAGACATCGCAGCGTCGCCGCAGCGTCAGAGGAACCGCCCCCCAGGCCGGCCTGCGAGGGGATGCGCTTCTCGATGGCGATGTGCAGGAGGGATGCGCGACCCAGGGCCCTCGTCAGCGCGTCAGCCGCGCGATACGCCAGGTTGGCGCGAGGGTCGCCCACTGGGTCGGGCACGCACATCAGCTCGATACGAGGCTCCTCCCCCTGCGCCTGGTGCGTCAGCTCCTCGACGCACACGACGTCCGACAGGTCGAGCGGGCACATGATCGTCGTCACGCGATGGTAGCCGCGCCCGTCACGCTCCGAGGACACCCCCAACAGCAAGTTGATCTTGGCCGGCGCCAGAGTATGCGCCTTTCGGCCCTGTGGACTCGCGCTCAGCTGAACCGTCATGGCACTCATCCCTCCGCAAACGCAAGAGGGGCGCTCGCGGCGCCCCCTTACCGTCCCTCTGTGTGTGCGATGCGCCCTTGGCCTAGTTCTCCTCAGGCTCGAACAGCAGGTTGCCCGTCTTGGGGTCGGACAGGATGACCGCCCCCGTCAGCACGTCGACATACTGGTAGGACTGGCGCGCCTTGCGCCCACGGCGCTCGTCGACCTCGAGGATGAACAGCGAGTCGTGCGTCTGCAGCACCGTGCCGTCGCGCTCGACGACGCGCGAGCGACCCATGTTAGCGCGCACCCTGACTCGTGCCCCCGCCATGGCGGCGAGCTTCTCGTGAATCGCCTCCACCTTGTTTGTCGGCTCTTCTTCGTCCATCACAAACCTCCTGACACCGGGCAGACAGCCTCGTCATCCGATGGCCGTCGATGCGCAGTCACATATTTCCGTATCGTTCAAACGACGCAATTTATTGACTCTACCAAAATAATGCGAAGATCTGATGAGGCTCGCCCGCCGTATTCACTGCCAGCGAAACGCGCGACGCCCATGAAAAAGGGCGACGGCCCGGACCTCGCCCGGAACCGCCGCCCTCTGGCATTGCTATTTAAGACGAGCTACTCAGTCGCGCCGACGTAGCCATTGGGGTTGGACGACTGCCAGCGCCAGGAGTCCTCGCACATGCGGTCGATGTCGTAGAGTGCCTTCCAGCCCATGAGGCGCTCCGCCTTGCTCGCGTCGCAGTACGTCTCGGCGATGTCGCCGTCGCGGCGGGGCTTGATCTCGTAGGGCAGCTGCTTGCCGCAGGCGCGCTCGAAGGCGTGGATGACGTCAAGCACGCTGTAGCCGTGGCCCGTGCCCAGGTTGAACACGTGGACGCCCGTCTTACCCGCCATGTAGTCGAGCGCACTCACGTGGCCACGCGCCAGGTCGACGACGTGGATGTAGTCGCGCACGCCCGTGCCGTCCGGCGTGGGATAGTCGTCGCCGAACACGTTGATGTGGTCGAGCTTGCCGGCCGCCACCTGCGCCACGTAGGGCACGAGGTTGTTCGGGATACCCTTGGGGTCCTCGCCGATGAGGCCACTCTCGTGCGCGCCGATCGGGTTGAAGTAGCGCAGCAGCATGACGTTCCAGCTGTCGTCGGCCGTGAAGAGGTCGCGCAGCATCTGCTCGTTCATCGTCTTCGTGCGACCGTAAGGATTCGTGGCCGGCTTGAGCGGCGACTCCTCCGTCACGGGCACGACGTCGGGCTGGCCGTACACCGTGGCCGACGACGAGAACACGATGTTGCGGACGCCGTGGTCGCGCATGGCGCGGGCGACCTGCAGCGTGCCGCCGAGGTTGTTCATGTAGTACTCGATGGGCTTGTGCACGGACTCGCCCACTGCCTTGAACGCGGCGAAGTGGATAACGGCCGTGATGGGGTGCTCCTCGAATATGCGGTCAAGGAGGGCCCCGTCATTGACGTCGCCCTGGTAGAAGGCGCGAACCTTCTTGCCCGTGATGCGCTCGACGCGCTTGAGCGCCACCTCGCTGGCGTTGGAGAGGTCGTCGACGACAACGACCTCGTAGCCGGCGTTGAGCAGCTCGACGCACGTATGGCTGCCGATGAAGCCGGCGCCGCCTGTGACGAGAATGCAGCCCTTGGAGCAGGTGTCACATGCCATGGTGTCTCCCATCTGGGGTGGTCTGGATGCACCCGCTCGAAACGGCGAGGATGCAGCGTGGTCGTTCGGGACGTCTCTCCTATGGTAGCGCAAACGGGTCGCCGCCATCGGATCGCCACGCGTCGGCGGCCTTCCCTGACGAGAGCCTTACACGGGAGTCCGCGAGCCTGCGGGCATGGCCAGCGCCCCCACGCGGCGCTCCAGAGCGGCGAGGCCGGCAGAGGCGCACAACGTCACGGCCGGGCCGAAGCAGTAGAGGTAGCGCGCCCGACACTCGAAGATGAGCAGGTAGAGCATCAGGCCGAGCACGGCAAGCATCGCGGCAAGCACAAGCGGGTGGACAGTCCCTCGACGAGAAACCCCGCCGCGCTGCCTCCGCGCCGCCCGCGCCTCGGAGAGCCCGCCGAGCGCCGCCAGAACGAGCACGGCGCACCAGGCGATCTGGGCGAGCGTCTGAAACGAGCCGCGATCCGCACCCGCCTGCCACGCATCGCGGTAGAACAGGGAGCGCAGGGCGGAGCCGAGCGGGCCCCATTGCGGCAGGATCGCCTGGAAGAACCCGTCACCCGCCTCGCCCGCCCACAGGAACGTGCCGTCGCCAAAGCTGTAGAGCAGTTTGCTCGCGTAGAACGCGACGTTCTCGGCGAGGCTGCGGCTCGCGACACGCTCGACAGCGGCCGCCCGCTCCATGGACGAGCGCTCAGCGGGGTCGGCGACGGAGCGGGAGAAGTCGACGTCGGACTGCAAGAAGCTGCCCGTCGTCTCGCCGTTTTGCCCCATCATGAGGAAGTGGCTCATGCCCAGTGCCGCGCCCACCTCGTCGCCCGCCCCCATGGCGGCGCGCACGGAGGGTGCCACGACACCGAGCACGAGGCCCGCTGCCAGGACGAGACCGATCGCGCCCGCACCCGCAAGCCCCAGCCTAAAGCGCGCAGGCGCTGCCAGGCGCGCGACCCGTACGAGCGAGACGAGCGCGAGCGCCATGCAGACGATGAGCACCGTAGGCTTGATGAGGTAGCCGAGCAGGGCCGCGGCGCCCACCGCAAGCCAAAGCGCTCCGTGCCGCGCAAAGATGCTCGCCCCGCGTTCCAAAGGGACGTCGGGGCCCGTCGTCGCAAGCAGCCGCCCGCCCAGCCAGAGCACGAGCGCGACAAACAGAGCAGCATATGTGTCCGAATAGGGCACGCTGATCCAGGGAGACAGCGAAAACAACAGCGTGTAGAGGGCAAACGAGACGAACGCCACCGCATGAGAGCCGGTGAGACGCGCGACGAGCAGGCACGTCAGCAACCCGCCGACGCTCACGCAGAGCGCTCCAAGCAGGCAGGCGACGTACAGGCCGTCCGTGCCGAGCAGCGCCCCGAGCCGGTAGCACCCGGCGAGCACGAACGTGAGCAGCGCGTTGTTGGGATAGATGTCCAGATACCCGACGACCCACTCGTTGACGTCGCTGCCATAGAAGGCGTCGGCGGGCAGGCCCGACGCCTTCCAGCGCGCGTACTCCAGGATCGTGCCCGCGTCCCAGCCGGGAACGGCGTAGAGGCTGCGCACGAGCACGAGCTGGGCGGCGAACACCAGCGCCGTCAGGGCGAGCATCACCGCACGAACGTCGCGCTTGGACAGCGGGGCACGTCGGCGAGCATGGCGCGCGCAGACGCAGGCGCAGCCCAGGGCGAGCGCGACGAGGGCCCCGAGGGCAACGCTCACGACCGAGGGCAGCGGGAAGTTCGCAGACGTGGAGGAGGGATCCGCCCCGTAGGAGGCTCCGTCGTTGACAAACGCCAGCAGGCCGAGGACGAGCAGCACGGCCACGAGAAACGCGCCCGCGGCGAGAAAGGCAAGCGCGGATGGCCGGCGGGAGGCGCTGGCGACCGTCGCAGGGGCAGGCATGCGCGTGGCTCCGTATGTCGGGTCGCCCTCGCCCACCTGTCCTCCCCCGTCGCGTCCTGGCATGCACACCATCATGCCCAGAGCCCGTGCCGCGCCTGCGATGTCCTACCGAGCTTCACCGATTCCGCAAGGGAGCCACGTCCGTCACCTCAGAGCCCCGTCGCCACGCGAATAGGCCGGTACGCCTCAACGAGCGCGTCCAGATGCCACGCGGCGTTGGCTGGGCTTGTCGAAGGGAGGCACACGGCCGGGATGCCCGTGGCCGGCTCGCACAGGCGGTGGTACAGCCGGTGGGCCGTGGCGCCTGTCGTGAACACGGCGCGGATCGGGGCGCGACTCAGGACGCGTCCGACGAGGTCGTTGGGCACGGGATCGGCTATGGAGGCGTCGGAGGCCCCGCGGATCTCGCAGCGCGCGAGCACGTCCCACAGCGCGAGCCGGTGGCGCAGGATGAGCTCGCGGCGTCCCTCCGTCGTCAGAGGGACGCTCGCCTCGTCGAACACGCGCGCCACCACCGGCCAGAAGCGGTTGCGCGGGTGCCCGTAGTAGAAGCCGGCGTCGCGGGAGGCTGGCGAGGGCATCGTCCCCAGGATGAGCACGCGCGCGCCAGGCGCCACGACGGGGTCGATGGCGTGCGTCACGACGTGCAGGCCCTGCGCAGGCCCCTCTGCCGCGGCTCGCTTATCTGCCATGGCGAGAGCGCCTCCCCCTGCCCGGGCGCTTAGCCGGCAGCGGGCTCAGCCGAGACATCACGCGGATGTGACGCAGCAGCGACGCGTAGCGGCTCTGCCCCCGGCCCATGACGGCGATGCGGCCGGGACGCCGGTCGCACGCATGCACGACAGGCCGGGACAGGCGCACCTCGTAGGCGATCTCCGCCAGCGTGCGTCGCGCCCGCTTCTTCTTGAGGCGGCACTCCCACACGACGAGCACCGTCCACCCCCGCTCGACGAGCTCGCGCGTGTTGCGCTCATCGCGCTGGCGGTTGCGCGCAAACTTCGCCTGCCAGAAGTCGACGTTGATCTTGGGGTTGCTCGGGTTGCAGTACGGGCAGCGGTGCCAGAAGCACCCGTGCACGAATATGGCGACGCGCCGCCCCGGAAACGCCACGTCGGGACGACCACAGGCGCGCTTGTACTGGATGCGATAGCCCGTGAGGCCGCGCGTGCGCAGGCCGGCGCGAACAAGCAGCTCAGGCTTGGTGTTCTTGCTCTTGTTGGCCTGCATGACGTGGCGCGTCGCCTCAGAGGCGGACGGCGGGGCAGGCGGAACGCGGACGTCGCCGGGTACCTCACCGGCAGGCGGATCGGGCCCGCCAGCGAGGGGCGTCTCTCCTAGCACGGAAGCCTCGATTAGCAGGCGGTGCCTAGGCGGCCTGCACGGGCTCGTCGGCAGCCGCGTCGGCAGGCGCCGCGTCGCCGGCAGAGGCACCGGTGTCAGGCGCCGCCGCAGCGCTGTCGGGCGTCGAGGAGGCCGAGGTCGCCGACAGCGTGTCAAGACCGCCGAGCAGGGCCTTCTGCAGCTCGCCAAGGTCGGCGGCCACCCACGAGTTGTCGCGCAGCTCATACGTGACGTCAACGCTGCTCGTCACCGTGCCGAGAGCGGGATCGTTCAGGGCGTTTTGCAGCTCGGTCGTCAGATACGCAAGAAACGCGTTGTCGTCGCCGTCCATCGACGTCAGCGTAGCGCGCCCCTCGGAGCTGGCAAGCGTGTCTGTCAGCGCGTTCTGATAGTTGACGAGCGCCGTGCCCAGATCTTTGTTCGTGATCGTGAGGTGAGCGACGGCCGTGCGCGCGTCCATGTCGACGTCGACGCCGTCTATGGTGTACGACAGACTCGAGAACAGCGGACCGTACACAGTGGCGGGATCGATGCCAGCGCCAGTGAGCTGCGAGGTGAACTCGGAGGAGAACAGCTGGCCCGCCGTGGAGGAGTCAAGCGAGGACAGCGTCTTCATGTCGGCGTCGATGCCACCGCGAATGGCCTGCTCGGCATCCTCGGCGCTCTGCTGCGAGCCACAGCCGGCAAGCGCAAGCGAGGCAACACACGCAAGGCAGGCAACCGCGAGCGCAAGCATGGCCCGACGGACGAAGCCGAGGGGGCGACGGGACAAGGTGGCCGAGGAAGACTTCATCTGAGGCGCTCCTTCCACGCGGCAGGCGCCCGCACGGGACGCAGGCCGCGGCTGATATCGTGTCCCTTAGCATAGCGGAGCCGCGAGGGGGAGACGCCCGGAATCGCCCCGGGGTCCCTAAGCTACCGACAACGCGCACGGCCCCGAGTCCGCGACCCTACCGCGCTCGCACCGCCCCAAGCGCCCCCTCCAGCATCTGCACGATGTCGAGCGGCGTCTCCAGACCAGCGCGCAGAACGAGGACGTCGACCGAGCCCGCGCGCGACACGGCACTGAGCTGGCTGCGATGCGTCAGGAGGGGCCGCTCCACCCCCTCGAGACACGCCAGCATGCCCGCGCGTCGGGCGGCGCGCAGAACGGTGCTGGCGTCCAGGCCCTCGGCGAGCCCAAACGACACGTGCAAGCCAAAGCCGTGCTCGAGCACGCGCCGGGCCGCGTCGTTAGCCGTATCGTCGGGCAAGCCGGGGTAGGACACCCACGCGACGTCAGGGTGCACAACGAGGAAGTGCGCGGCCGTCAGGGCCGCGTCGCAGCGGCGCTGCGTAGCGAGCGATAGCGTCGCCAGCCGCTCGCGCGCGACGGCGAGCCTCGTGTCACCTCCACGCTCTGGTGCGTCCCCGACCGCCACGCCCGCGCGATCGCACGCGCGGGCGAGCATCTCGTCCGTCCGCCCCACAAGGGCGCAGGCGTCCAGGCCCAGCCAGGGGCGCAGGTCCTCGACCGCCACGTCGAAGCCCATCTGCAGGGGACGGCACAGCCAGGGGTTCACGAGCGCGTCGTCAGCGATCAGCACGGCATCCGCGCCGCCCGGTTCGGCGCGCCGTTCCTTCGCGAGCTGGCGCAGCGGTGTCGCGCGCAGGCGGCCGTCGGCGCCGAGCTCGAGCGGCCGCGCCACAACGACGCCCGTGCTTCCATCCTCCGACGCGCCGACAAGACGGCGAGCAACCTCGGCGCCGTCGATGTGGCAGGCCCTCCCCCCGCAGAGGGCGGCGATTATCTCCTCGAGGCCTCGCGCGTCGCTCCGAGCCGCCTCGCCGCACTCGGAAGTGGCGATCGGTACCCCGGCCTCGCCCTCGTCTGGCAGCGGGGCAAAACCGACGCCCGCCCCGCACGCTATGGTGTCGAAGTGGTTCTCGGGACGCAGGGCCCCCACGTTAAGCTTGCTCATGGAACCGCCTTCCGGGCTCGTTGGCGGCGCGCCGTTTGCCGACGTCATCCGCACCGCCACATGTTCGGACATCTCGTAAGTTCAGGCATCTATACTAGCGGCATCATCGGCAAAGGGAGGCCGTCACGCCAGCCTCGCCAGGCGCCGGCATCGCACGATCGCGCAGATGCTCGCACCGCCCGAGCACGCCTCTCGCCCCCACGCCACCACGCTCGCCATCCCCACCGGAGGCACCATGCAGCCGTCCACTCCCTTCTCGCCCGCTCCCGTCGACCCCCCGGCAAGCACCCGACGCTCAGGCGTCAGCGTCGCGGACGAGCTCCGCGCCACCCTCGCCCGGCTCCGCTCGGTCAGCCCCGCAGCCTTCGGCATCCTCACCGGCCACGTCTGGATCTGGAACGCCGCGCACATCGCCAGCGCGAGCTTCCCTGGCCAGAACTCGGGCGTGTGGCTCTACGGCGCGCTCTCGCTCGTCGCCCTCGTCATCGCCGGGCTTGCCCTCGCCTGGGGCCCGCGTCTCACCGAGTCGCTGTGCCGCAGGCTCGACTGGCCGCTCGCCGTCTTCATGGCGGCCGCCACCGTGCTGATGTGTGTGCCGCTCCCCCTGCCCGTCGGCATGCAGGTGGGGCTCGGAGGGGCGCTCTGTGGCGTCGGCATGGCCTGGATGTACCTGCAGTGGGCGTTCTTCTACGGCAGGCTCGACACGCAGACCATCATCCTGTGCGTGTTCGGCGCCATGCTGTTCGGTAGCATCGTCAAGTTCCCGCTCGACCTGCTCGGAACCGTGGCGGGCACCGTCGCGTGCGTCGCGCTGTGCCTGGCCTCCCCCGCCCTGCTGCGCGTCGCGACGGCCCACGCGCCCGCCTGCGCCGAGCCCTCGACGGACAACCCCGCCACGTCGTACGCGAGCCTTCGCGACCTGCGGCCCCTGCTGCGCACGCTGTGCGGTATCGCGGCGTATGGCGTCGTTATCGGCATCATGCAGTCCATGCGCGTCGAGGCCGCCTACACGCCGCAGTGGCTGCTGTCCCTCGTCCACCACGGGCTCGAGGTCGCCGCTGCGGCCGCCGTCCTGTGGTATGCGCTGGGCAGCACGCGACACGGCCTGCACTTCTCCGGCATGTGGCGAGCCGTCCTGCTGTTTACGGGCGCCGGCGTCATGGCGCTGCCCATCGTGGGGCCCATGCTGTCGGGCTGGGCGCTCGTCGCCGTGGCCGTGGGGCAGACGTTGCTCGTCATGCTCCTGTGGGCCATGCTCGCCGATGTAGCACACCACAGCACGCTCAACCCGCTTGTCATATTCGGCGGGGGCTGGACGGCCTACTGCCTGTCGTTCCCGATCGGCCAGCTCGTCGGCGGGCTGCTCAACGACCTCGGCTCGGGCGAAGAGTACGTCGGGCTCATCGTGTACCTGCTCGCGCTGGCAACCGTCTTTCTGCTGGGTGAGCGCGACTTCTCCCAGAAGCGCGTGTTCGGCGACCTCGACGAGCCGCCGATCCCCCCGTCCATGGGCGACGCCGTGCGCACCGCCTGCGACGCCATCGGGGCGCAGAGCGAGCTGACGGAGCGCGAGACGGAGGTCATGTACCTCATCTGCATGGGGCGCAGCAAGGGCTACATCGCCGAGACGCTCTCCATCTCCGAGAACACGGTACGCAGCCACTCGCGCCACCTCTACAGCAAGCTGGACGTCCACTCGAAGCAGGAGCTGCTCGACCTCGTGCTCGCGCACGCCGAGGAGCGCGGGTAAAAAACTTTTTCTCCCGGCACGCAAAAATCTGGCGTCTCGCGCCTTGCAGAAAAGCCGTCCAAACGACCCGTCGCGGGGTGGGGCGAGGCTCGAAATACCGCCCGAAACGCGGCATTTTCTCGTGCGCTCTGCCCCGTTCCGGAGCACCCCGCACCCTCAATAGCACGAAGGGTGTGATGCTCTGACCTGCGGTTTTCGCATTGTTCGTGCGAGTGCGGCTCTCAGCGGCCCGCGGCATAGTGGGAGTCGTTCAAGGCCACGTGCGGCACACGCCGCCCAGCGCGGCGCACGCCGCAGGCCCACGAGGAGATGCACCCGCACACCGCGGGGCACCCACGAAAGGAGCTCTCGCATGCTCGACACCATCAACGCCTCCCGTCGTCAGTTCGTCGCCGGTGCCGCCGCCCTCGGCCTGGCCACCGCCTTCGCCGGTGCCTCCGTGGCCCGCGCCACCGAGTCCGCGGCCGCTGACAGCGCCTCCAGCATCGCCGACGGCACGTACGAGGCGTCCGCGACGGGCCGCAACGGCGCTGTCGACATGACGGCCACGTTCAAGGGCGGCAAGCTCGTCACGATCACGACGACGAGCGACGAGTCCAAGAACATCGGCGACGCCGCCATCGAGCTGCTCACCCAGCGCGCAATCGAGTCGCAGTGCCTCAACCTCGACTCCATCACCGGCGCCACGCTGACGTCCTTCGCGTTCAAGAGCGCCCTCGAGGACATCTACACGCAGGCCGGCGCCGACGTGAAGGCCCTCTCCGAGGCCGAGACCGGCCTTGAGCCCGCTCCCGCCATCGAGGAGGAGTGCGACGTCCTCATCGTCGGCATGGGCGGCGCGGGCCTGGCCGCTGCCGTGAGCGCAGCCGAGGCCGGTGCCTCCGTCATCATGCTCGACAAGATGGACATCTACGGCGGCAACACGAACTGCGGCGAGGGCACGTTCAACTCGCCCGACCCCGAGCGTCAGGAGCCCATGGGCATCGAGGACTCCGCCGACAAGTTCTACACGGACACGTTTGAGGGCGGCGACGAGACGGCCGATCCCGAGCTCGTCCGCGTCCTCGCCGACAACGCCCTCGACGGCATCCACTGGATGGAGGCCCACGGCCTGGTCTTCAACGACGAGGTGTTCACGGCCATCGGCGGCAAGTGGCAGCGCGGCCACTCCGTCAAGGTCCAGAAGAACGGCCAGCAGGGCGGCGCTTACTACGTCAGCTGCCTGCTTGACAACGCCACGCGTCTCGGCGCCAAGTACTACACCGACGCCAAGGTCGAGGCTCTGACGACCGACGCCGACGGCAACGTGACGGGCGTCACCGGCAGCCGCGTCTCCAGCGGCAACCCCATCACGATCACGGCGAAGTCCGTCGTCATGACGACGGGTGGCTATGCCCGCAACCCGCAGCTCGCCATGGAGTACGACAAGCGCGTGACCGAGACGATGCCCTCCTCGTGCAACATCAGCGCCACGGGCGACGCCATCCCCATGGCCCAGGCCATCGGCGCTGGCCTCAAGAACATGGAGCTCGTCCAGATCCACCCGCTCGGCGACCCGCAGAACGGCGGCGTGGCCACGTTCGTCGGCAACTGGCTCGGCGTCGAGGACTACGTCATGGTCAACGACGAGGCCAAGCGCTTCACCGCTGAGGACGGCCGCCGCGACGAGATCGCCAACGCCATCCTCGAGCAGACGAACGACGAGATGTGGCTCATCGTCGACTCGACGGACATCACCGAGGACCGTCTCGACCAGATCGCCGACCTCGTGGCGACGGGCCACAGCTTCCAGGCTGACTCCATCGAGGACCTCGCCAGCCAGATCGAGGTTGACCCCGCGACGCTCGTCGAGACGATCGACGGCTACAACGCCGTCATCGACGCTGGCCAGGACACGATGGTCGACCCCGGCAAACAGCTGCTCGGCGACAAGGTCGAGGACGGCCCGTTCTATGCCTCCAAGCGCATCCCCACGATTCACTACACGATGGGCGGCCTGGCCATCAACACCGAGGCTCAGGTGACGAAGGAGGACGGCACGCCGATCGCCAACTTCTTCGCAGCTGGCGAGTGCACGGGCGGCGTCCAGGGCGCCAACCGTCTGGGCGGCAACTCCTTCACGGACATCATTGTCTTCGGCCGCATCGCCGGCCAGAGCGCCGCTGCCAACGCCCTGGCGTAAGGTAAGGCTCGTAACGGGGGCTCCCCGCCCCTAAACGCTTTCGCTCGTATCAGCACCCCGCAAGGATACCTTGGGTAACTTGCGGGGTGCTGTGGCATACTTGCCCCCTAATGGATGGCATGGGGGAGTAGCTTGCGCGCAACCCAGCGCGATCGCCTGTCAACATAGTGGCCTCTTGCCGCACTCGGTGCGGCCCGTAGGACCTGGCGGCGACGTACGAAGCGAGACTCATGCATAGCGAGGCGCGTGCCTGGTCGGCGCGTGCGGGCTATGCATCGAGCCTCGCTTTTTTGTGGACTGCGGACGCCGTCGGGGCGCCGCGCTGAGGAGAGGATGCGCCGTGGGTATTGCCGAGATTCTGTTGCTGGGACTGGCGCTCAGCATGGACGCGTTTGCCGTCACCATCTCGAACTCGTTCGTCTACCAGCACGAGTCGCGGGCGCGGCTCATGCTGATGCCCCTGTTCTTCGGCGTGTTCCAGGGCGCCATGCCGCTGCTCGGCTTCTTCCTCGGCACGTTTGCCGCAGGCTTCATCGAGCGCTTCGCCGGCATCATCTCGTTCGTCATCCTGGGCTTCATCGGCGGCAACATGATATTCGAGGGCATCAAAGCCATCCGCGGCGGCTCAGACGAGGATCACGACGCCATCGCCCAGAAGCGCCTGACGCTGCCCACCGTCTTCATGCAGGCAATCGCCACGTCCATCGACGCGTTCGCCGTCGGCGTGAGCCTGCTGGCCGCCGGCGCCAACATCGCCGTGGCCTCCCCCGTCATCGCTGTCACGACGTTCGCCTGCTGCGTCGTCGCGCTGTTCGTGGGCAAGCGCTTCGGCAGCCTGCTCGGCGACCGCGCCCAGATCGTCGGCGGCGTCGTGCTTGTGTGCATCGGCCTGAAGGCTCTGTTCTCCTAGGGGGCGCGCCCGCGCCGGCTCGCCGTCAGCTCGCATTTCCGGAAGTGCGAGCTGAGGAAAGTCTCTTTTGCGGAGGACGGCGCTCATTCGGCAACAATCAGGCGTCTTTCCGTCGCTTAATGCGCATAGCGTGCAATAAAGAGAAATGGTTTAGCTCGCACTTCCGGAAACGAGTAGGGGCGCTTGCAAACGCAAGCGTACGCAAAAGGGGCGCCGCCTCCTCTTGGAAGCGGCGCCCCTGGCGTTGCGTATGCGGGCGAGCCGAGCTCCTAGTCGAGGTCGTCGACGGAGCTGGCGTCGATCTGGGCGCCGTAGGGCGTCGCGGCGTGGCCGCCGGCCATCATGCTGCGCGGGATGACCGTAGCAGCCGTGGCCTCGGAGCCAGAGGGCGCCGAAGAGAGCATCGCGCTCGGGAAGTTCGTCTGGGCAGCGTCCATGAACTTCTGGATGAGCGCCATGTAGTCGGCGCGGAACTGCTCGCGCGACTTCTTGAGGCGCTCGATCTCGTCGAGCTCGGCCTGCTTCTCGTCGAGCGCCTGGCGGATGACCTTGCGTGCCTGGCCCTCGGCCTCGCTGCGCACGCGCTCGGCGTTGTTCTTGGCGTCGTTGACGATGCGCTCGGCCGTCTGCTGGGCGGCGATAAGGGCGGCAGAAAGCTGCTCCTCCGTGGCGGCGTACGCGCTGGACTTGCCCGTCTGGATGGGCTGAGCGGGCACGGCGGCAGCGGCAGCGGCAGCCTGGGACTGCGCGTTGGCGGCGGCGGCCTTCGCAGCGTCGAGCTGGTTGACGAGCTCGGCGTTCTTGGCCTCGGCGTTGTTCAGGCGCGTCTTGAGGTCGGCAATCTTGCGCAGCATCGCGTCGATGTCACCCGAGATCTCCTCGAGGAACTCGTCGACCTTCGCAGGGTCGTAGCCGCGACGGGCCTCGGGGAACGTCTTCTGCTGAATGTCTGCGGGCGTAATGGGCATGGTACGTAACCTTCCTCGAATTGTAGGCCTGGCTCACACCGAACTGCCCGGCACATCCGCGCAGGCGGCTCGCGCACGAGCGGTGCGCGTCGGTTGCTAAAGTATAGCTACTATGACGGAGCTGAGCACTTGCAGCACAAGAATCGCGATAATCGGCGAGATGTCGATCATGCCGATAGTCGGGACGATTCGGCGAAAAAGCCCGAGGTAGGGCTCGCACAGCGACGCGAGCACGCTGCGGATATCCTCTATGATGCCCGACGTGCCACGCGGCAGCCAGCTCATGATGCAGTAGACCAGGATGAGCACAGAGTAGAACTGGATGACGGTGAGCAGGGCGTTCTGGAGCATGGGCATGCGTTAACCTCTCAGTACGCCCTGGCGTCGCAGGGCGGCGATGTCGGGATCCCCGATGGTGGTGCCGCGGGGCATGACGGCGTATACCCGGTCGTCGAGCTGCTCCATCTGCGCGCCCGTGCCACAGCACAGCCCGAACGAGAAATCCATGATGCGGCGGGCCACCTCGGCCGACGAGCCGCGCAGCACGAGCACGACGGGCTGGTGGTGCGAGATGACGCCCGCCGCGACCTGGGACACGTCGTCGTAGACGCGCGGACGCAGCACGATGGGCGTCGTGGGCAGCTTGAACGGCTCGACAGCGTCGCTCTCGGGAGCTGCGGGGCGAGGCTGAGGCGCAGGGCGATGCTCGGCAGCAGGCGTCGACGAGGGGCGCTCGCGCGGCGGTAGCGGTTCGGATGCCGGGCGTCGCGATGCAGGCGCCGCCGAGCGTGCCGAGTCGCTCGTGCGACGCGGGGCGGGGGCGTCGGAGCGTGCGGGCGCCGAGGCGGACGCGCGGCGCTCGCGACGGCGCGCGGCGAGCTCGGCCTCGAGGTCGTCGTTGCGCACGTCGATGTCGCGCCGGGGCTGGGCTGGGCCGGACGGGCGCACGACCTTGCCCGAGCCCGTGACGGACGGGCCGTCAACTGCAGCATGGGAGCGCCCGAGGCCGTCGTCGATGACACCGGAGACGTTGGCCGCGGCGACGCGAGCGCGCAAGCGGTCGGCAAACGGCTCCGTGCGCGGCGGCGTCGTGCGCGTACTGCGCCCGCCCTCGCGCTCGAACACCTGCACGCCGCCCTCGCTCGACAGGGGGCGCGGCGCAGCGGAACCCGCAGGAGCATTCTGCGAGAGGTATGGGGCCACGGCTCCCGTGCCCTGCGGGGCCCTCCCCTGGTTCGGTGCCGCAGGCCGCGGGCGACCCTGGGGGGCGCCGGCTGGACGGCCGGGCTGGCCCGGACGAGCAGCGGTAACGGGCGCGGGGCGCACGGCCTGCCCGACAGGGACAGGGGCCGCCTGCGGAGCGCGGGGCTGTCCGTAGCCCTGCGGGGCCCACGTCGCGCCTTGCAGCTCGGGCGGCACCTGCTGCGGGTGCTGCTGGGACTGGCCCTGGGACGCAGGAGCAGCCGGCGGGAGTACCTCCGTGCCCATGCCCATGCGCTCGAGTCCCTCGTCGGAATCGGGCAGCGTCGGTTCCTCGGGCTGAACGCCCGTAGCCACGAAATTGCCCGTATTGCTCAGCGGCTCAAAATCGACGTCGTCGGGGAAGCGTCCCTCGCGAAACGCGCGCTCGAACTCCTCTTCCTCCGCTTCGTCACTGTTCTTGAAGTGCGACTTCACTGAATTGAGAAAGCCCACGTCACTCACTACTCCTGCCTTGCGTATATGGCTGCGACGTGCGCAGGGGCATCAGTCCACGGGAAACGATGGGTCGAACGCGATGCGACCCAGTCGAACAATGGTAGCACCCTGGGCGACGGCCTCCTCGAAATCCTCGCTCATACCCATTGAAAGCTCAGAGGGCTTCGTAGCGTTTTCGCAGGTGAGGCACAGTTCGTCGCGCAGCTCGCGCAGTCCCGCAAACGTCGCGCGCGCCACGGCCGGCTCCGAGCGCGGCGCCATGGTCATGAAGCCGCGCACCTCGATGCCCGGCAGCGCGGCGAGCTCGTCGAAGCTCGCACGCACCTCGGCAACGGACATGCCAGATTTGCTCTGCTCCCCCGAGACGTTGACCTCGAGCAGCACGGGCTGGCGCATGCCGCGCGCGACGGCGCGCTGCGACACGGCGCGGGCGAGCTCGGGCGAAGCGATGGAGTGCACGAGCACAGGCGAGCAGGCGAGCACGTGGTTGATCTTGTTCGTCTGGAGGTTGCCGATCATGTGGAACGAAACGTCGGCAAACGACGGGTCGTCGGCGAGCAGGGCCAGCTTGCGCTCGAGCTCCTGCGGGCGGTTCTCGCCGAAGCACGTCCAGCCCGCCGCGCGGGCGGCCGCAACCTCGGGCACGTCGACCGTCTTGCTGACGGCCATGACGGTGACGCTCTTCGGGTCGCGGCCCGCCTCCTCCGCGGCATGCGCCACGTGCTCCATGATCCACGCGCGGCGCTCGCGCAGCTGCTCGCAGTAGGACTCGTCGTAAGGTATGGAAGCCATCGTCGTCTATCTCCTCTCCCCGTCCGCAGGCGCCGTCGCATGGGCGACGCCAGGACGCATGAACGCCAGCGCGCCGTGCCGCCCGGTCAGACCGTGCTCGGCGCGATGTGAGAAGAACCGGTCCGTAAGCGTGTACGTGTCCAGGTTGCAGTCGACAACGCGCTCCTCCGGCACGCCGACGCCCCTCAGCGACGCACGGATGCACGCCGTGAGGTCGAGGTGGCGCGGCGTCGGGATGACGCCCGAGCCGAAACGATCCGCGAACTGGGTGGCAAGCTCCTCGGACACCTCGTAGGACGCCGCAGAGATGTGCGGCCCGATGTAGGCCGCCACGTCCTCCGGAGCGCAACGCGCCTCCTCGACGAGAGCCCGTGCCGCGACGCGCGCTATCTCCCCGTACGTGCCACGCCAGCCGGAATGCGCCACGGCGAAGCCCCCGGGTGCCACGAGCACGACGGGTACGCAGTCGGCAAACACGAGCAGCGGCACGACGTTCGGCACCGTGCACACGACGGCATCGCAGCTCGTGCGCACCCAGTCGGGCACAGGTGCGGCAGCGTCGGTGATGCGCGCCACGTCGCAGCCGTGCACCTGCCCCGGCCGTACGATGGCATCGAGCAGGTCTTCTGCGCCCAGGGCAGCTAGCAGGCGCCTGCGGTTTTCGCGCACGTTGGCAGGGTCGTCCTGCGTGCTTCCACCCATGTTGAGAGAGGCGTACGGCACGGGCGACACGCCGCCGAGGCGCTCCGAGAAACAGAACGTGACCCCAGTACCCGCCGCGCTGCGATCGGTTACCAGGGCCACGCCGTTGTTCACGAGGCGCTCCGGTGTCTGGGGAATGACCTTGGACACGAGAAGCTCCTTTTTTGTCGTGCGATGCCGCGCGGAGCGGCCCCTCCTGGCGCGCTTAGAACTTGCTGCGCTTCAGGAAGTCCGGGATGTCGAACGAGTCGTTCGCCGGGGCGGCAGGACGGCTCGGCTGAGCGGCGGCAGAGCCCTGGCGCGGCGCGCCGAAGCCGCCGAACGGGCGCTGCTGGCCAGCGCCGTCCAGGTCGAGCTTCGACTGGTCCGAGGCGTCGCCGAAGCCCGTGGCGATGACCGTGATGCGCACGGTGTCGCCCAGGTTCTCGTCGATGACGGTGCCGAAGATGAGGTTGACGTCGGGCGACACGGCGTTGGCAACGATGCTCGCGGCGTCGGACACCTCGTGCAGGCCCAGGTCGGGGCCGCCGGCGATGGAGAGCAGCACGCGGTCGGCGCCGTCGAGCGAGGACTCGAGCAGACGCGAGGAGATGGCCTCGTTGGCGGCGTCCGTGGCGCGGTTGTCGCCCGTGCCAACGCCGATGCCCATCATGGCCGTGCCCGCGTCGCTCATGATCGTGCGAACGTCAGCGAAGTCGAGGTTGATGAGGCCAGGCACCGTGATGAGGTCCGTGATGCCCTGGATACCCTGACGCAGAACCTCGTCAGCCATCGTGAACGCGTCCATGAACGACAGCTTCTTGTCGGCGACGTCGAGCAGGCGATCGTTGGGGATCGTGATGAGCGTGTCGACGTTCTCCGTGAGGTGCTTGATGCCCTCGAGCGCGTTGCGACGGCGCACGGCGCCCTCGAACACGAACGGCTTCGTGACGACGCCGACCGTCAGCGCGCCCACGTCGTTCTTTGCGATGTCGGCCACGACCGGCGCGGCGCCCGTGCCGGTGCCGCCGCCCTCGCCCGCCGTAATGAACACCATGTCAGCGCCCTCGAGTGCGGCCTTGATCTGGTCGCGGCTCTCCTCGGCGGCCGACTGGCCCACCTCGGGGTTGGCGCCAGCGCCCAGGCCCTTCGTGAGGTCGGTGCCGATGTGCACCTTCGTGTCGGCGTCGGAGACGATGAGCGCCTGCGCGTCGGTGTTGATGGCGACAAACTCGACGCCCTGGACACCGGCCTCGATCATGCGGTTCACGGCGTTGCCGCCACCGCCGCCCACGCCTACGACCTTGATGACTGCCATGTAGTTGGAGCCGTCGCCCTGCACGTCGTACATCGTCTGTGACCTCCGTTGCTGCCGCTGACCGTGCCCGCCGGGCACCCGGACCTCCCGCCGCCCGGCGAAAACCCTGAGGGAGCCGTCGAGACTGGGGCGTTTATCTAACCGTTCACTTCAACGTTATATGTCCTGCTAAACGCCTTATGGTTGCACAGCGAGATGAGACTTGTCAACGAATCTGCAGGTGCAGGCCCCATGTTGTGGGAGACTTCACCGCCCCGCCACGCGAGGCACATCGGCCGCCCTACCCGTCGAGTCCGCGCCAGGACGGCGTCGCCGGCGTACGGACGTTGATGTACGTGACCTGACCAGCGTGCTCGCTCAGCAGCTGGAGTATGACGCGTTCCTTCGACTCGATGTCCACCGGCGCGCCCACAGAGACTTCGACGCCGTCCGTCAGGACGAACGAGATGCTCTGGGTGCTCGCCGCCGTGGCCGAGGCGATGCGCGAGCGCATGTCGTCGGAGAACGTCGTGCAGTACGACAGCACGCCTTGCACGGCGGCGTCCGCGCAGACGGTGCCCGCCTGGGGGACGACCGTCGCCGCAACGTCGCCCACGAACACGAGCCCGGCGGCGCTGGCCGCCTGGCGTGCCTGGTCGGAAGGGGACGCGACACCGTTGTCCGCCGTGGCCTCTTGCATGGCGTACGGCTCGAGCCAGTGGCCGTCAGACGAGATCCACCACGCCTCCAGGCCGCTGCTCATCATGACGAGGGCGGCGCGCGTGCGCTCCGTGACCGTAATGGTGAGCTGACTGGGGAACTGCCGCGTGACGCTGACCGACGCGACCCAGGGGTTCTTCTCGATGCGCTCAATGATGTCGTGCTCGCTGACGTTGAACAGCGTCGAGCCCTCGGGGACGGCGGCGAGCTCGGAGATGGCTTGGCTCGTGACGTGCTCCGTCGGCGTCGCCTCTATCGTGCGGATCATGAACAGCGGGGAGTACATGACGACGAGATAGAGAACGAGCACCGTCGCGATGAGCACGACGCTCAGCACGAGGCCGCGCACCGTTCGGTTGTAGACGGCCGTGCGCGGGTTGACCTCCCGGCGCCCCCGACCGGCACGACCGCCGCGCGCGGAGGGGCGGGCGTCGTACGGGCTCGACTCGAACGCCTCCGGACGCACGGTCGTGACGCCCGACCAGGCGGACGAGCCCGCCTGCGACCGGCGTCGAGACGACGAAGGACGCCCCGACGAGGAGCGTGGACGCGCGCCGGCATCGCCCGCGCCCGAGCGGAGCGCGTCCGTGTGCGCGGACGCCTCCCTAGGACGGGAAGCCGAGGAACTTGATCTCCGGCCTGAGTTCGATGCCATAGCGCTGCCTCACCTTAGAGAGTACGGTCACGATGAGCCGAGAAACGTCGGCGGCCGTCGCGCCACCGAGGTTCACGACATGGTTGGCGCCGCCGGGCGACACCTGGGCCCGCCCCCGCGTGAGGCCCGCGCAGCCGCAGCCCTCGATGAGCTCGGCCGCCGTGCGCACGACGCCGTCGGGGCAGGGGTCGGCCGGGTCGGCGAATATGGCGCCCGCCGTCACCTTCCCCAGCGGAGAGCGCTCGCGACGCCGGGCCAGCGCGCCCTCCATGGCGCGTTTCGCACGGTCCGCCTCGCCCCCCGTCAGCTGAAGGCCCACCTCGAGGACGATCTCACGGGGCGGGATGTCCGAGCAGCTGCGGTACCACCCGATCTCGGAGCCCTCGTAGCGCACGAGGCCTTCGCCCGGGCGAAACGTCACGACCTCGTCGACGAGCTGGCCCAGATATCGCTCGCCGTCCGTCGCGTTCATCGACACGGCGCCCCCGACGGTGCCGGGAATGCCCACCGCAAACTCGAGCCCCGCGAGGCCGCGCGTGAACGCCTCCTGCACGACGCGCTGCAACATGGTCGCCGCGCCGACGTGCATGCGCTCCTCGTCGTCGAACAGGAAGCGACGGAACTCGCGGCCGAGCGTGATGACGGCGCCGTCGTAGCCCTCGTCCGAGGCGATGACGCTGCACCCGCGGCCCATGATGACCCACGGCACGCCCTCCTCGCGCAGGACATCCGTCGCCAGGCGCAGCGAGCCGTACGAGTCGCACGTCACGAACAGCGACGCCGGCCCGCCCGTGCGCAGCGACGTGTGGCGCGCCATGCGCTCCTGCGCGACGACGCCGCCGGCTATGGCGCCCGACAGGCGGGCGTATGCATCCGAGACGCTCATCGCGGCCGCTCCTCGCCCCGAGGTGCCCTAGCGGGCGCTTCCGGAGCGCTGGCGCAGCGCATCCAGGTAGGACGGGCCGATGAGCGTGACGTCGCCCGCGCCCATCGTCATGACAAGCTCGCCGGAGGAGACGTGGGAAAGCAGGTGCTCGATGAGCTCGCGGCGGTTCGTAATGCACGTGACGGGCTTGCCGGGGTTTGCCTGCTCGATCTCGGCGGCAACCGTGCGGCCGGACACGCCGGGGATGGGCATCTCGCCAGCGGAGAACACGTCCATGACAACGACGTCGTCCGCATCGGCGAACGCCGGGCCGAACTGGCCCGCCAGCATCTGCGTGCGCGAGTAGCGGTGCGGCTGGAACACGACATGCACCTTGGCACGCCCCAACTGACGCGCCGCCTTGAGCGTCGCGGCGATCTCAGTGGGGTGATGGCCGTAGTCGTCGATGACGCGGATGCCGTCCTGTTCACCGACGGTCTCGAAGCGGCGGTGCACGCCGGCAAAGCTCGATAGGGCCTCGGCGCACGCTTGGGCGTCGAGCCCCAGCGCGTCGCCAAGCGCCATGACCGCCGTCGCGTTCAGCGCGTTGTGCGCGCCCGGGTTGTGGTCGAGGTGCAGCTCGCACGTCAGACCGCTCGGCAGCGTGACCGAGAAGCGGTTCTCGCCCGGCGCGTCGTCCTTGAGTGCGCACACGACGTCGTTCTCCGGACCGAAGCCGTACGTGATGACGCGGCGGTCACACGAGCGCGCCAACTCAGGCACGCGCGGGTTCTCGCCGCAGACGATGAGGGCGCCGTCCTCGGGGATGGACGCCATGAGCTTGCAGAACGTCTCCCCGATGGCCTCGAGCGTGCCGTAGTGGTCCAGGTGGTCTGCCTCGATGTTCGTGACGATGACGTAGTTGGGGTCGAGGAACAGGAATGACCCGTCGCTCTCGTCAGCCTCAGCCACGAAGTACGGGCCGTCGCCGTTGTTGCCGTTGACCTCGTAGCCGTCGATGATACCGCCGATGAGAAACGTCGGCGACTTGCCGAGCTTATCGAGCATCGTGGCCGTCAGCGAGGACGTCGTCGTCTTGCCGTGCGTGCCCGCCACGGCGATCGTGACAGCGCCACGCGACAGGTACGACAGCATCTTGGCACGCGGCCACACGTCGATGCCCAGCTCGCGAGCACGCATGAGCTCGGGGTTCGTCTCGGGGATAGCGCTTGAGATGACGACGACGTCGGGCTTCACACGATCGATGGTCTCGGCCCGGTGCCCAATCGTCACGTCGAGGCCGTCGCGCACAAGCGGACGGGTGTAGCGCGACTGCTTGAGATCCGAGCCGCTCACCGTGTAGCCGCGCTGGTGCAGCACCAGGGCGATGCCGCTCATGCCGGCGCCGCCTATCCCGATGAAGTGCACGCGCTCGAAGTCGCGCGTGGAAGCCGAGGGCGTCGCGCCCTGCGTCGTCTGCAGCATGGATGCCGCTCCCTTCCGTTCGACGGCCGCTCCGCGGCGAGCCCCTGCCCGTCCGCCCAGCACAGCCGTCGCGTACTTTTGCCCTATGCCGTCATCTTAGGCCGACCTGCCTCAGCGCGACGCGCCGGCGCCCCTGCCCATGGCCGCCTCCACAGCATCTGCCAGCCGTCCCGCCGCCTCGTGAGCCCCCAGGCCTTCCAGCCCCGCACGCATGGCCGCGCGCCGCGCGGCATCGTCGACGAGCCCCAGCAGCGTCTGGGGGAACACGGCGTCGTCGAGCTGGGCGTCGTCGAGCAGCTCCGCTCCTCCGGCGTCGACGAGCAGGCGCGCGTTGACGGCCTGGTGGTTGCCCGTCGCAAACGGGTAGGGCACGAGCAGGGCGGGCACGTGGCGCGCCGCGATCTCGGCGATGGAGCTCGCCCCGGCGCGCGAGAGGACGACATCGGACGCCGCCAGCATGGAGCCCATGTCGTCGATGTACTCCATGACGCGCCAGCGCTTCGCCTGCTCGGGCGTCAGCGCCAGCTTCTCGACCTCCATGGCGTAGTCGCGCTTGCCCGTGCCGTGCAGCACGTACAGGTTCTCGCGCGAGAGAAGCTCGTCTTTGAGGCTGGCGATGGCCTCGTTTATGTGCAGCGCACCGAGGCTGCCACCGAACACGAGCAGCACGGTGGCGTCGTCGGGCAGACCCATGCGGGCGCGTGCGTCCGCGCGCGTCGGCGCAAGCACGAGCCGGCGCACGGGGTTGCCCGTCTCGATGACGCGCGTCTGCGGCCCCGTCTTGCCCTCAAACGCGGGGCGTGCGGCGGGATACGTCAGCGCGAGCGTGTCAGCCGTGCGCGCCAGCATCTTGTTGGCCAGACCGGGCACGGAGTTCTGCTCGTGCAGCACAAGCGGAATGCCGAGCTTCGCGGCGGCGCGGCCGAGCGGCACCTCGACGTAGGCGCCAAAGCCCACGGCGACCGCCGGACGACTCTCGCCCGAAAACTCGCTCGTCAGGCGCTTCGTCGCGCGCGAGACTTTCAGTGCCGCCGTGAAGAGTGTCCAGGGGCGCGACCGGTCAAAGCCGGCGACGTCGAGCCCCTCGAACGCAAAGCCCTGCTCGGGCACGAGGCGCGACTCCAGGCGGCCCGGCGTGCCGAGAAAGCGCACGTCATGGCCGCGGTCGCGCAGCTCCTCTGCCAGCGCCAGCGCCGGGTTGATGTGTCCGGCCGTCCCGCCGGCCGCTATCGCCACGATGCTCATTGCGAGCCTCCCTTGTCTGGGGGTCTGGATGCGTGTCGTCCGTGCCGCGTCGACGCGGGCGCTGCGGGCGCGAGGGGGTGTCCTCCAGAGGCGCCGATCCGCCGCCCTCCACGACGCGCAGGTTCGCGTGCGTACGGGAGCGCCGCGCCGGAGCCTCGCGCTGCTCGCGCCTCGTGACGTTTGCCACGGACAGTATGAGCCCCACCATAATGTACGTTGCGAGCATGGATGAGCCGCCAGCCGAGATGAACGGCAGGGGACGGCCCGTCAGGGGAAGGATGCGCAGCACGCCGCACATGTTCACGAGCGCCTGGATGAGCAGACAGCACGTCAGGCCGCCGGCAAGCAGCTTGCCTGCCTCATCCGTCGCCTGCCGCGCAATGCGCAGGCCCGCCCAGCCGAGCAGGCAGAACATTCCGACGACGAACAGCGTGCCGAGCAGCCCGAGCTCCTCGCCGATGACGGCGAACACGAAGTCGTTCTCCGCCTCGGGCAGGTAGGAGTACTTCTGGCGCGAGTTGCCCAGGCCGACGCCGAAGAAGCCGCCCGACGAGAACGCGAACAGGCTGTGGCGCACCTGCCAGCCCTGGCCGTAGTAGTTCTCCGTGTTCGTGTAGTCAAACGGGTCAGTCAGCCACGACGAGAAGCGGCTCGAGCGATAGCCGGCCGTCGCGATCATGATGGCCGCGAGCACGGCGAGCAGGAGAAACGCAACGACGGCCCACCAGCGCGGCCAGTCTGTCAGCAGCATCATGCAGATAAGCGCCGTGGCAAGGATGATGAGCGTGCCGAGGTCCTTCTCGAGCAGGATGAGCGCAAACGGGACGACGACGCCGAGCGCGACCAGCAGGAAAAAGCGCTGGAGGGTGATCTCTCCCGAGATGAGCGCCGTCACGATGCGCGCCGCCACGAGAATGACGAGGATCTTCGCGAACTCCGACGGCTGGAGGCCAAACGAGCCGATGTAGAGCCAGCGCGTGGCGCCGAGGCCCTCCGTGCCGACGACGAGCGTCGCGCCAAGCATGACAAGCGTGGCCAACCACAGGACGATGAGCATCTTGCCAAGCCAGAACTGGTAGGGAACGCGTACGAGGATCGCGGCCGCGACGAGCCCGATCGCAATGAAGCGCGCCTGTGCCATCAGCTCCTGGAACGGGTTTCTGCCGTCGTCGATGAGCTCAATGGACGACGCGGAGAACACCATGACGAGACCGAACAGCGTCAGAACGGCCACCGCGACCATGAAGAGCGTGCGCGGCGATGTCAGGTCAGAAAGCAGGATTCGTTTGTCACGCGGCTGGGACTCCGCTGTACGGACGGCCTCCGACGCGCCCTCGCGAGCGTCGTCTCGCCCCGCGCCGCGCAGCGTCATGACGCAGACCCCGGTACCGCGGCGTCGGATGAGTGGGTCGCCGCGAGCTCGGCGACCCACGCCTGGAACGTGGCGCCACGCTCGACATAGCCGCTGAACTCGTCAAACGACGAGCAGGCCGGTGAGAGCAGCACGACGTCGCCCGGGCGCGCCGCGCGCACGGCCTCGCCAAACGCGTCGCACATCTTGGGTACGCACGCAATGGCGCACGTACCCGCCTCCCCCGTCGCGCGCATGCGGGCGCGCGCCGCCTCGAGGGCGTCGCGGAAGCGCTCGCCCGCCTCGCCGTACGTGACGACGACGCGCGCAGAGCGCACGCACATGTCGGCGAAGGCCGTGAGCTCCGTCCCCTTGTCATGACCGCCGAGCAGCAGCACGAGCGAGCCGGGCTCGAACGAGCCGACAGCCTTCTCCGTCGCGTCGACGTTCGTGCCCTTGGAGTCATCGAAGTAGCGCACGCCGTCAACCTCGCCGCACGGCTCGATGCGGTGCGCCAGCGGCGCGAAGGCGCGCAGAGCGTCGACAAGCGGCTCGTCGGCGGCGCCCAACTCGAGGGCACAGGCGCAGGCGGCAAGCGCGTTCAACACGTTATGCGCGCCAGGGATCTGAAGCTCGTCCACGCGGGCAAGCTCGTGCTCGGCGCCGCGCAGGCGAACGACGAGGCGCCCGTCGCGCACCCACGCCGCGTCGAGATCGTCGGCCTGCGGAGCGCGCCCCAGCACAAGCGTGCGCACCCCGCGTGCGTGCAAACGCTCCCCCACCCCGGCGCACGTCTCGTCGGGGCCGAGCACGGCCAGGTCGTCGGCACCCATGTTCGCGAACAGCTTTTCCTTGGCGGTGGCATATGCCTCGAGTGTGCCGTGCCACTCCACGTGGTCGGGCGTCACGTTGAGCAGCACGCCCACACGCGGGTGCAGGCGCGACGTCGTCTCGAGCTGGAAGCTCGACAGTTCGGCGACGAATACCTCGTCTGCGAGGCGCTGCGCGACGCAGGCGATGGGCGGCAGGCCGATGTTGCCCACGGCCTGGGACGCGATGCCGCAGCCCTCCAGCAAGGCGCAGGCCAGCGACGTCGTCGTTGTCTTGCCGTTCGTGCCCGTGATGCCCACCCAGTTTGCCGGGCTCTCTCGCCAGGCGAGCTCGGGCTCGCTCACGAGCTCGCGACACGCGGCGCGGGCGCTCGCATAGAACGCACCCGTCTGCGGGACGCCCGGGCTCACGACGCCCAGGTCAAAGCCGCGCTCGAGCTCGGAGCCGCGCACGACGTTAACGCCGCGCGCCGCGAGCTTGGCCGCCTGATCGAGCGTGTGGCGCGTGGGGTTGTCGCCCACGTACACCGTCAGCGACGAGACGCGAGAAGCCGCCGGTCCCATCAGGTAGTCGGCGGCGGCGCGCGTCGAGACGCCCAGGCCTATGAGTGCAACGTCTCCCAGCTCAGGTCGGCCGGTCGGTGTCGTCGCGTCGTCCTCGTCATGCGTCGTGCACGTCATGCGAAAGGTGCCCCCTAAAGCAGCTGGAAGTACAGGCCGAAGCCGATGGCCGCAAACGCCGCCGCGATGATCCAGAAGCGCGTGACGACCGTCGTCTCCGCCCACCCCTTCTTCTCGAAGTGGTGGTGCAGCGGCGCCATGAGAAACACGCGGCGCCCAAAGAAGTGGAAGCTGATGACCTGGATCATGACGGACAGCACCTCCATGAGGAAGATGCCGCCGATGATGAGCGAGTACACCTCGGTCTTCGTCAGCACAGCAAGGGCCGCGAAGCCCGTGCCCAGCGCCAGCGAACCCGTGTCGCCCATGAAGATCTTAGCCGGGTAGCAGTTGAACCACAGAAAGCCGATGCACGCGCCCACGCAAGCGAACGCGAACACGGACAGCGCAAGGTCGTCGGAGCTGAAGGCCACCATGCCCATGACGCCCAGCGTGACGGCAGAGCAGCCGCCGCACAGCCCGTCAAGGCCGTCGTTGAGGTTCACGGCGTTAGACATGCCCGCCATGAGCAGGAAAACGAAGATGACGTAGAGCCACGGCACATAGATGCCGCCGGCCACGGGGATCGTGAACGCAAGCACGCCCAGGTCGATGCCGAAGCCGCCCGGCAGCGTCACGACGGGCGAGATGTCGAGCATGTTGACCGCGAGCAGGCAGAACGCCACGCTGATGATGCCCTGGCCTATGAGCTTGGCACGCGGCGTCAGGCCGAGCGAGCGCTTGTGCGCCACCGACTCGAAGTCGTCGAGAAAGCCCAGGGCCGCCGTGGCGACGGTCGCGAACAGCACGAGCGCGAGCGAGACGCCCCACGGCGCCCACAGAAGGCACGTCAGCAGGATGGCGATGAGCATGATGACGCCGCCCATCGTAGGCGTGCCCTGCTTCTTGAGGTGGCGCTGCGGACCGTCGGCGCGGATCTGCTGGCCGATCTTGCGGTACCTGAGCAGCTTGATCCACCACGGCATCAAGATGAGCGTGATCGCCGCCGCCACGAATATGGCGATGAAGACGACGAACGTGGGGTATTTGGTGATGCCAGCGAGCATTACCGCATCACCCCTGCGACAACGGCGTCAAGGCCCGTGGAGCGCGACGCCTTGACGAGCGCGACGTCGCCGGGCGCAAGCAGACCGGCCAGCACGGGGACGGCAGCCGCGGCGTCGGCGACCTCGAACACGTGCGCTGGGTCCATGCCCATAAGTCGCGCGGCCTCGGCCGTCTCGTGCGAGAGAGCACCGACGCACACGAGGTCGTCGATGGGCTTGGCCGCCGCATAGGCGCCGATGACAGCGTGCAGCAGCCCCTCGCGCTCCCCGAGCTCGCCCATGTCACCGACGCAGGCAACGCGGCGATTGCCCGGCAGCGTGCACAGCACGTCGAGCGCGAGGCGCATGGAGTCGGGGTTCGCGTTGTACGAGTCGTCAATGACGGTATAGCCCGCCGGGGCCTGTAGCACCTGCTGGTGCATCTTGAGCGGGGCCACGCCCTCAAGCGCCGCGGCGATGGCGTCGGCCGGGATGCCCAGGCCGTCGCCCAGCGCCGCCGCCACGAGCGCGTTGCGCACGTTGTGCGAGCCGGGAATCGCCAGGTGCACGTGGCACGTGGCGCCCGACGGCAGCGCGAAATCGGCGGAGGCACAGCCGGCCTCGTCCATGGAGATGTTTGTCGCGCGCGCATCGTCGCCCTGAGACGTTCCGTAGCGAACGACGTCGACACCGCGCGGGCCAGCTACCTCGTCGGCGATCCAGCCCGTGAAGTCATCCTCGCCCCACAGCAACACGCGGGAGGGCACGGCGGCTTCACGGTCGGTGGGCGGCAGTGCCTCGACAAGCTCAGCCTTCGCGGCGGCGATGGCCTGGCGGCTTCCGAGAATGCCGATGTGGGCGACGCCGACGTTCGTGATGAGGCCGATGCGCGGGCGTGCCACAGCAGCCAGCGTCGCAATCTCCCCGGGATGGTCCATGCCCATCTCGACGACGAGCGCCTCGGCGTCGGCCGGGCACGACAGGATCGTCAGCGGGACGCCGATGAGGTTGTTGTAGTTCGCCTCGTTCTGGTGCGTCTTGTAGCGTGTGGCGAGCACGGCCGCGACCATCGTGCGCGTCGTCGTCTTGCCGCTGCTGCCCGTGACGCCCACGACAAGGGCGTCGAGCTGATCGCGCCACCAGGCAGCGAGGTCCTGCAGGAAGCGCTCGCCGTCCTCGATGCGCAGCAGGGCGACGCCCGCCCCGCTCGCCTGCGCGACCATTGCCGTGTCGGGGTCGCGCGTCATGGCAACGGCGCCGACGCCCGCCTCAATAGCCGCGCACACGTAGTCGTTGCCGTCGACGCGCTCGCCGGGCAGCGCGACGAACAGGCCGCCCTCCCCTACCTCGCGCGAGTCGATGGCGACGCCGAGCACCTCGCGCGTCTCGGGGCCGCACACAAGGCGAGCCTCCGTTGCCTCGACGATCTGACGGACCGTGACTCGAACCATGGCGACGTCCATCCTCCCGATCGCCACCCTCCGACGCGACGAGGCGACCGGAAGGGCGGGCGATGCTCCGATAGTCCCAGGCCTGCCGGGGGCGTTGCGGGCGACCGTTCGCCCATTCAACCTCCGGGACCCGCAGTTCTCGGGACGCAAGCGCCCCGCACAGCGTGCAAAACAGCGTCAACCTGGCGTTTACCAGGAGGGCGCTATGTCGAGCTTCGTCAGCGTCTCCTGCATGATAGCAGCCCATGGAGCGCCGGCGCTGGTGCCCTGATGGGCCATATCCACCTCGTCAAAGAGAATATAGACCAGGGCTTTTGGATCCTCCGTCGGGCCGAAGCCCATGAACGACACCGTGAACGAGTCCTTGGCGTAGGCGCCCGTGTTCGGGTCGAGGCGCTCGGACGTACCCGTTTTTGCCGACAGGTTATACCCGTCGATGGCGCCCGTCCTGCCGTAGCCGTTGACGACGACGCTGTTCATCATCCAGCCGACCTGCTCGGCCGTCGCCGTGGCGATGACGCGCTCGCCGCGCTCGTACGTGACCTCCTCGCCGCCCTTCGAGATGAGGAAGTGGGGCTGCACCGGCACACCCTCGTTGGCGATGGCGCCGACAGCGCGAGCCATCTGGATGGGCGGCACGGCAAAGCTCTGGCCGAACGCCATGAACTGCCACGCCCCGCTGTAATCCTTCAGCTCCGGGACGATGCCCGTCGCCTCTCCGGGGTAGTCGATGCCCGTCGCGGTGCCCACGCCGTACTTGGCCAGGTACTGCGAGAAGTGCTCTGCCCCGACACTCTCCGCGCACAGCACGGCGCCGACGTTGGAGGAGCGCTCGAGCACCTGCGTGAGCGTCATCTCGATGAAGTCGGCGCGCGCGTCCGCGTCACCGACCCAGCTGTCGCCGACCTGGATCTTGGCCGGCGCCGGGTAGACGGTGTCGGGCGTCGCGATGCCCAGGTCGATGGCCATGGACGCCGTCAACGGCTTCGTCGTTGATCCCGGCTCGTACGAGTCCGTGATGCCGCGCAGCTTGAGCGCGTCTGACGTGGCAAGGTCAAGCCGCGATGGGTCGAGGAAGGGCGTCGAAGCGCACGCCAGGATCTCGCCCGTCTCGGGGTGCATGACGATGGCCACGCCGTCGCCGCAGTTCCACTCGTCGATGGTGCTCGCCAGCGTCTCCTGCGCCGTGCGCTGAATGTCGACGTCGATGGAGATGACGATGTTCGTGCCGTCGATCGGGTCGACGCGCTCGCTTTGACCGCCGACGACGGGCGCGCCGTCGCGACTGCGCTCCTCGATGAGCGAGCCGTCCGTACCCGTGAGGAGATCGTCGTAGTAGAGCTCGAGGCCCGTGAGCCCCTTGCCCTCCTCGCCAACGCAGCCAATGAGGTTGCCTGCCACCTCTCCGAGCGGGTAGACGCGGCGAGAGTCTTCCAGATAGGAGATGCCGCCGAGCTTGAGCTCCGAGAGGCGGGTCTTCAGCTTCTCGGCGACGGCGGGGTCGACGCGCTTCTCGACGTAGACGAACGACAGCGTGTTATCGCTGATCAGAGCCGCGTATGCCGTGGCCGAGCCACCGAGTATCTCAGAGAGTGTGTTGGCCGTCGCGTTGATGTCGGCCGTCTTTATCTGCTTGGGATTCGCGTAGACCGTCGTAGCGTCCACGCTCTGCGCAAGCAGGATGCCGTTGCGGTCATAGATGGCGCCGCGCCGGTAGGGCAGCGTAATGTTCGCCGTGCGCTCCGTCTTGGCGGCCGAGGCGTACGCGCCCGTCTTGACGGTCTGCAGCCACCCCAGTCGTATGGCGACGACAGCAAACGCACCTCCTAGGCCGAGCTCGAGAAGGTGGCGCCGGGTGAACTCTTTCGCCTTCGCCAGAGATGATTTGACGTTGTCGGGGATCTCAGGACGCGTGGAAACCCGCGCACCGCTCTTGCTGCTCTCCGCAGATGCCGCTTTTGCCGAAGATTGCTCTTTATCGGCTTTTTCCTGGCGTTTCTTCACAAAGTCTAACGGTGAATCTTGCCCTTTTGTTGAGCGTAAGCTTGATGGTGAGTCTTTAGAGGTTTTTTTAGCTGTTTCCGCAGATGAGGGGCTCCGTTTTGCATTGGAGCCCCTCTGGGATGCCCTCGGCATGTCAACAGGGGCAGAACCGCCCGAACGGGAGCGCCGCGGTCGAGAGCCCTGCGCGCCCGATCGCGCGCTGTCAGAGCGCTTTCCCTCTTCGCCCGAGCGCGTCGAGCCCCTCCGCTCGGACATGAGCTACTCCGTTGCGTCCTGGGACACGGTGCCGGAGTTATCCGCCTGCGCGGCCTGAACGTCCATGGAGGCAACCTGGCCCGCCGGGACCATGCCGTAGACGTTCGTAGCGATAGACTTCACGCGCGCGGCGTTGCCGTACACGGACTGCTGGACCTCAAGCTCGCTACCCAGGGCGCGTGCCTCCTCGAGCTGAGACGTGAGGTCGCGGTTCTGCACGAGCACGGTGTACGTGTTAGAAATGATGGCAACGCGTGCGACGCAGATGGCAACGAAGCACACCGCAACAACAACGGCAGCCTTGAGGGCATGGGCGGCAAGCGGTGACAGGCTCGGCTCAGCCTGAGAGCGCGTAGCCTGGCGCGAGCCCTCAACGACGCGCAGACGAGGGCGCACGTTGGACTCTCGCCGCGAGCTCTGCTCAACCTCGGCGTGCTCAAGCTGCTTCTCAGCAAGGTTTCCGTGCACATACGCCATATCGCTCACCTCCCCTTCCCGATAGAGAGCGCCGTGTTTCGCCACCCGACGCCCCATGGGCATCAGGCGAGCGAATCACCGGCGCATTTGCGCGCCCATCGCAGCTTTGCGCTGCGCGAGCGTGGATTTGTCTCAAGCTCCTCGGCACTCGGGACGCGCGGCTTGCGCTCGTCGAGTTCCAGTACCGGCACACACCCGCACGTGCATACCGGGATGTCCGGCGGGCACGTGCACGTCTGAGAGCGCTGCCTGAACAGCGTCTTGACGATGCGGTCTTCAAGGGAGTGGTAGCTGATGACGCAGATGCGCCCGCCAGGATTCAGCCAGCGAACCGCAGCGTCCAACCCCTCCCTCAGCACATCCATCTCGTGGTTCACCTCAATGCGCAAGGCCTGAAACGTCTTGCGAGCCGGGTGATGGCCTCCCGTGCGCCGCTGGGACGCGGGGATTGCCGCCTTGATGACGTCCACGAGCTCCAGCGTCGTCTCGATGGGGGCGCGACGGCGCCGCTCGACCACGAACTTGGCGATGCGAGCGGCCCACTTCTCTTCCCCGTAGGTGCGTAAGATCCGGGTGAGGTCGGCTTCGTTGTAGGTGTTGATGACCTCAGCTGCGGTTAGGGTTTGTGTCCCCGGGTCCATGCGCATGTCGAGTGCGGAGTCCTCATGGTACGAGAACCCCCTGGATGGGATGTCAAGCTGCGGGGAGCTCACGCCCAGGTCGAACAGGAAGCAGTCGACGCCGGGCACCTCGGCCTGCTGGAGCAGGGAGTCGAGCTGTGAGAAGTTCCCCTTGAGCTGGAGAGACGCGACTTCGGGTATGGTTGCCCGGATGCGCTCCGACGCCGTTGCCAGGGCGAGGTCGTCCTGGTCGATGCCGATGAGCAGTCCGGACGGGCTGCAGCGTCTGCCCAGCTCAAGGGAGTGACCGGCGCCGCCGAGCGTGCAGTCGCACACCACGTCGCCATCACTTGGAGACAACGTCTCCAGAACCTCCCCGAGCATCACAGGGATGTGCCGGTATTCGAGTGTCAAGGCGCCCTCCTGGTCCGCCATGGCTAGAACGTAAGGAACTGCTGGGCGGCGGCCAGGCGTGCGGCGTACACATCGCGGTTCATGAGCTCGATGTGGTCAACCGCGCCGACGATGGAGACGTCCTTCTCCAGGCCCACGTTCTGGCGCACCTTCGAGCTGATGCTGATTCGACCGGCCGAGTCGATCTCGGTGTCCTCAGCACTCGAGGTGAGCGCAAAGCGCGCGGCAGCGATGGCCGCCTCGCGCCCCTCCGCCAGATCGGCGAGCTTCGTGCGCACGTCATCGACGTAGGCGCGAAAGCCCTCCGTGGTGAAGATCATGACCGTGTTGCCCTTCGGAACGATCTTGAGCTCAACGGGAAGATTTCGACGGAACTTGGCAGGCAGGGAAACGCGGCCCTTCACATCGAGCGTATGATCGTAATTGCCCGTGAAGAACGCGTCGCGCGTGCCGTCCTGCTCCATCTCCTCCTCCCCTCGAGCGTGAGACCGAATCCGACTCCATCAGAGCGTGCTCATATACTACCGCATCCCATCCCACTTCATGCCGAGATATCCCACTTGATGGGCAATTCATCCCCCAGCATGGGCACGCATGGCCTTTTGCAGCCCAGCCGCCACGCCTCCGACCACAAAATATGGGGGTCTACGATGTCCCGACCCCTAGCACGGGGCCTCGGCTGTGCGGGGGACGGCGTGTCATGGCAGTGAAGAATGTGTGCCCCGAGGTGGTGACGCCTGGGACATCCCTGTGGTACCACAGGTGCAAAATGGCCATTTACCTGCACATATGCTGTTTATCAATCCAGAGTTGAGGCCACTCGGACCACAGAGGCACCGCCACGGTGGGATGACGTGGGGGATGAGGTGGGATGGCAGGAATCTGCCATCGCAGTGGGATGGGGTGGCACTGTGGGCCCACGGGCACCCCAGGGGTGTCTGGGTGGGACGGAGTGGGGCGATAGCCCTGGAGAACGCAGTGGGATGGGGTGGCATGGGCCACACGCGCCTGTCGGTACACCAAAAATCGAGCGTGCAAGCCCATAGTGGGATGGGGTGGCATGCAGGTGGGGATGGCGAGCCCCTCACAGCCCCGCAGTGATGCCCGCCGCGCATCCCATGTGGGATCAACGATCCATGGCGTGGGATGCGCCCCAGCGCAGGGGCGTGAGCTATGCGGCCCGCTCCCCTGCCGTCCGGCGATGGTGGCGGCCCACGAGCACGCACGTCACGACGCAGCCGACGATGCCCAGCGCGCTCAGCACAGCCCCCTCGCGCAGATACGGCGTCACGTACGTCAGACGTACCTCATGCGTGCCGGCCGGAAGCTCCACGCTCATGAAACCAAGGTCCGCCTTGTGGATCGCCGCCGGCTGCCCATCGACCGTGGCGCTCCAACCGTCGGAGTACGCCACGCTCAAGAAGAGCTGGGCGTCGGTGTCGGAGCTCGCCGTGCAGCTGATCTCGTTCGTCCCCAGGGTGATGTCCCTGGCGCCGGCGGCCGCGAGCTCGCCGATGCGCTCGTCCACACCCGCCATGGGCTGTGACACGACAGACATCTCGTCAAACGAGTAGATGCCAGGCTGCGTGAACGTGAGCGTGAGCTGCGCGCGGCCCTCGTCGTCGTAGCCGACGTTGGCCAGCCACTCGTGTTTGCCGCCATACATGTGGTCGTTTGCGTTCATCTGATAGATCGTGCTGGCCGCCCCCGGAGCGCTCGCGACAATGGTGCCGTTGGTCACCTCAGCCCTGAACGGCTCCGCCAGCAGCGTCTTGAGGCGACCGATAAAGCCCTTGGCCGCCCACTCGGCGTCGGTGGCTCGCTCGCGATACGAGATGTCCTCGTACGTGAGACCGCTGGTGTAGAGATACGTCTCGGCGTCGCCCGGCGCATTAAACGTCAGCGTCAGGCAAGCGCCGGCCCTGCGCACGGTGACGGATGTGCCCGCCTCGTCGACGTCGCAGCCCGACGCGCTCGCGATCTCGTACGGGATCTCCTGCGCAGCGCCGATGCCATCCCGCCCGGACGCGACCTCGTCACCAACGTTCTCCAGGCCCGTGGCCTCGTCGTCGCCCTCAAGCACAACGCCCGCCAGCAGGGCGCGCTGGCGATCGGCCATCGGCAGCGCCTCGTACTGCGCACGCGTCAGGTAGCTGTCGGCAACGAACGCCAGCGGCGCCACAACGTCTGCCTCGAGCAACCGGTAGTGGTCCTCTCGCCCGGGACCCTCAGCGATAGTCGTGGCATCGGCAAACGTCTCGGGTACCATAGCGGCGTGCTCGTCGTCCACGTAGTAGTAGCGCACGCCAAGCAGGCCCTCGAGCATGGCGCGGCTGTTGAGCCCGCCATAGCGGAAGTTCGTACCCTCCGTGTCCACGAGGCCGAGGCTCGTGTTGAGGTCGTCGATCCCCTGGCTATATATGCTGTTGTAGTAGTCGGGCGTCATGAGGCCCGTGATGAGCCCCGAGTTGTGCACGCCCGAGGCAACGGGCGTCGTGCGGTCGTAGCGATACGTCTCGTCGTACGTCGCGCCCGCAGCCTGCGCGTCGCCGACAAAGCGCGCCACCGCGTTCGTTGAGTGGAACTCCCACAGGCGGTTGAAACCCATGAGCGTCCAGGCGCGCCCTCCGTAGTACGGCGACAGAAGCGTGACAAACGTGACGACGCCCGAGAGCACAACGCAGCACGTCAGCGCCGCAAGAGCGCGCGGTCGCGGCCAGGAGCTGGCAGAGAGCACGACGGCAACGGAGCAGACGAGCACGACGAACGTCGCGGCAAACGACAGGTCGGCGCTGGGTAGTGGCAGGGCAAAGCATGCGACGCCATACAGGGCGACAACGAGAGCGAGCACGCGACGCTCGTGACGCGACGTGGAAAGCAGCTCGGGCAGCAGCTTCGCGATGGCGTAGGCGCCCAGAAGCCCATACGCCCACGACCAACGGTCCGTCGCGTACTCGAGGCCGTTCATAAGGCGGCCGAACGCCGGTACGAGCATCATGATCGTCAGCACGACGAACGACAGCGCGAGACCCTTGTGCTTGCGCCAACGCGCGAGCAGCAGCACAAACGCGAGCGCGCTCAAGGCGTTGAAGCCGCTGTAGGCGTCGCTGCCCAGGTCGGCGGCGCCGATGAAGCGCACGAAGAACCGTTCGTAGACCGACAGTGCATACAGCAGGTCATCCGAGCGGGTCACGCCGAGGCGATCGGCCCCCATGAGCGACATGACCTGCGGGAGCAGCAGCACGCAGCCGGCGAGCAGCGCCAGCATGACATACCCCACGAATATGCCAACCCACTTCAGCAGCCGCAGGGCGCGCCCATGGCGCGGCACGCCCCGCTCGACGCCGAAGAAGAAGCGCACGAGGCAGTACAACACAAGCAGGATGCAGATCATGTAGGCGTCGTAGAACGAGGCAGCGAACTCCCAGGCAAGCACCGCGAGGAATAGTGCGGGGCTGCGGCGCTCGAACACGAGATCCGCGCCGCGCAGGACGAGCGGGAACGTCACCATCGAGACGATGAAACTCGGCTGGGAGAACACGACGACAGCGTTGCCGGCGAACACGTAGGCGACAGCACCGAGCAGCGTGCCCGCAGGGGAGGCGCCCCGGCCGCGCGCCCACAGCGAGAACGCCAGGCCGGCGCAGTACAGCATGAGCAGCATGACAGCCTCGAACGCGAACTCGGCGAAGCGCTCGGGAACGAGGGCCGACACCAAGTAGAACGGGTTGACGAATGTGCCTGAGTATGCCTGGATGATGTCCGTGCCATAGCCGGCGTCCATCGTCCACATCGGCAGGGCAAACGTGTGGGTGATAAAGATGTTCGAGAGCAGTTCGCGCACCCACTGGCCCGTGTAGACGAACCAGACGTACTGCTGCGAGAGGCCGTCGACCTGCCAGATGAGCGACTTGCCCGACGCAAGCACCGTGAACAGCACCGGAAGCCACGCGAGCGCGAACAGCAGGAGGAACAGCAGGGCGTAGCCGCGCCGCGTCTGCAGGCAGCGGCGCGCCCACGCGAGAACGGCGTCGAGCGCGCGCTCAAGCCGACCCGCACGCACCCCCTGGGAGTCTGTGAGATCGTTTGCAACCGCGTCGTGCTCTGTGGGTACGCTGCGCATAGGACGTACGACCCGCCTTCGTCGGCCCGGCAGTGCACTCGTTTTTTGAGCGGCTCCCTCGCCTTCGCAAGGCACAAGCCAGGCGTGCCAATACAGTGAAAACTATCCTATAGGGCACTCAAACCCAGTATGATGGTTTGCCATACGAGCGCCAATGGCACGAGGGCGCCTCTACAGATTCGACCGACAGGAAGGTCGCGTGATGGTTGACTTCAACGTCCCGCCGCACGTGGGGACCGAGCTCTCCTATATCCAGCAGGCCCTCGACAACCGCAAGATCTGCGGTGACGGGCCGTTCACGAAGAAGTGCTCCGCCTGGATCGAGCAGCGTTTCGGAACACCTCGCTGTCTGCTCACGACGAGCGGCACGACGGCTCTGGAGATGGCCGCCCGGCTGTGCGGCATCGAGCCTGGCGACGAGGTCATCATGCCCTCGTACACGTTCTCCTCAACGGCGACGGCCTTCGTACAGGTCGGCGCCCGCCTCGTGTTTGTGGACATCCGCCCCGACACGATGAACATCGACGAGACAAAGATCGAGCACGCCATCACCGACAAGACGCGCGCCATCGTCGTCATGCACAACGCGGGCATCTCCTGCGAGCTGGACACCATCATGGCAATCGCGCGCGCCCACGGCCTCAAGGTCGTCGAGGACGCCGCCCACGCCCCGCTCGCCACATACAAGGGCCGCCCGCTTGGCTCTATCGGCGACTTTGGCTGCCTGTCGTTTCACGAGACGAAGAACTACTCCATGGGCGAGGGCGGCGCGCTGCTCATTAACGAAACGGGCGACGAGGGCATCGCGGCCGTAGAGAAGGCCGAGATCATGCGCGAGAAGGGCACGGACCGCTCCAAGTTCATGCGAGGCCAGGTCGACAAGTACACGTGGGTCGACTACGGCTCGAGCTACCTACCGAGCGACCTGCTCGCCGCCCACCTGTGGGCCCAGCTCGAGCGCGCCGACGACATCAACGACGACCGCCGCGCCACATGGTACGCCTACGACGAGGCCTTCCGCCCGCTGGCCGAGCGCGGCCTGTGCGAGCTGCCGCACGTGCCAGAGGGCTGCGTGCACAACGCGCACATGTACTGGCTGAAGCTCGCCGACATCGAGCAGCGCACGGAGTTCATCTCCTACCTCAAGGAGCACGGCGTGTGGTCGGTGTTCCACTACGTGCCGCTGCACTCGGCCCCGGCCGGTCTGCGCTTCGGGCGCTTTGACGGCGACGACGTCTACACGACGCGCGAGAGCGAGCGCCTCGTGCGCCTGCCGATGTACTACGGCCTGAGCGCCGAGGACCGTGCCCACGTCATCGAGACGGTGCGGTCTTACTTCGAGGGCCGATAGCCGATGAGCAACGACACGCAGGCACAGGCCACCGCGAGCGAGCCGAGCTCCGAGCAGCATCGCCTGCTCGTGCTCGGCTCCATGGACGAGTTCGTCGGTCTCGTGGACATGGCGCGCTCCCGCGGCTACGAGACGATCGTGGCCGACGGCTACCCCGACGGCCCGGCCAAGCCCCACGCTGACGCCGCCTATAACGTGGACGTGCGCGACGTGGACGCCCTGGTGCGGCTGGCACGCGACGTGCGGGCCGACGGAGCCATCGCGTCCTTCTCCGACGTGCTGTTCGAGAGCCTGTGCCGCCTGACGCACGAGGCGGGGCTCTACTCGTACTGCCCACTCGACGGCATGGCAAAGCTGCGCGACAAGCGCCTCATGTTCGCGATGTTCGACGAGCTGGGCATCCCCCGGCCGCAGGGCCGTACCGTGCACCGCGGCTCGGTGGAGGCCGACTGCTCTGACCTGCGCTTCCCCTGCGTCATGAAGCCCGTCAACGGCTACGGCAGCTACGGCATCTTCGTCGTGCGCTCAGCGGCAGAGGTCGCGGCGCACTTCGACGAGACGGCCTCCGTCGGCAAGGACCCCGACAGCGTGCTTGTCGAGGAGTACGACGAGGGCGCTGAGATCAACATGATCGCCTGGGTGGCCGCCGGTCGCGTGCACGCCATCTCGCTGGCAGACCGCGAGAAGTGTCCGCTCGTCGAGGGCGGCGTGCCCGACGTTGTGCGCATCGTCTACCCGAGCCGCTACGCCCTCGACGCCGCGCCTGCCGCCGTCGACATCCTGCAGCGCGTGGCCGACTACGTCGGCATGCAGGATGGCCCGCTGTCCATGCAGTTCTTCTGGCACCCTGAGGACGGCTCGCTTGCCGTGTGCGAGGTCGCCGGGCGCGTCCTGGGCTACGAGCACGAAAACGTCGAGATCGGCAGCGGCCTGTCCATCGAGCAGCTGCTGCTCGACCTCACCTACGACCGGCCCGCCATGCGCGCGGCCGTGCAGGCCCACCGCCTCGGGGACTTCTCGGGCGTCAGCTTCGTCGTGAACTTCCACGCGCGCCCGGGCTGCAGCGGCGTCGTCACGGACGTATCGACCGCCCGGGACATGCTGGGCTGGCCCGAGGCACTCGCTCCCTCCATGCTGCACTATCGCGTGGGAGAGACCGTCGGTCACGGCAAGGGCGCCAAGCCCTACGTCGCCCGCGTGTTCTGCCACACGCAGACGCGCGAGGAGGCCGACGAGCTGACGGCCCGCCTGTTCCGGGGCTTCTCCGTGCGCGGTGCGTCCGGCGAGGAGCTCACCTGCCGCGAGAGCTTGCCGTTCATGGAGGAGTGGGGCGCATGAGCGACGTCCGACCAGTGTCCGCAACGCCGGGGGCCCCGCTCACGGTGTCCGTCGTCATCCCGTGCTATCGCAGCGAGCAGACGATCGCCAAAGTCGTGCGCCTGACGCGCGACGAGCTCGTGCGCGCGGGCTACGCCTACGAGTTCGTGCTCGTGAACGACTGCTCGCCCGACGGCACGTTCGCGCAGATCCGCTCCCTGTGCGAGGGGGATCCCTGCGTCAAGGGCATTGACCTCATCCGCAACTTCGGCCAGCACGGTGCCATCATGGCCGGCTTGCACGAGACGACGGGGCAGCTCATCCTGCTCATGGACGACGACATGCAGACGCACCCCTCACAGGTGCTGCGCCTGCTCGACAAGATATATGAGGGCTGGGACGTCGTGTTCGCCGACTACGGCGACGCTGGGCTGCGGGAGAGCTGGTTCCGCCGCCTGGGCTCGCGCTTCGCCGAGTGGACGTCGCGCGTGCTCACAGGCCAGCCCAAGGACGTCTACGCGTCGAGCTTCTTCGTCATGCGCGACTATGTGCGCGACCACATGATCGAGTACACCGGGCCCTACCCTTACATCGAGGGGCTCGTGTTTCGCGCGACGAAGCGCGTGACGTCGACGCCCGTGCAGCACTTCGAGCGCGAGGTCGGCACGTCTGGCTACACGCTCAAGGCGCTCGTGCGGCTGTGGTCGTCCATCCTGGGTCTGTCCATCGTGCCGCTGCGCATCGCGCTTGCCGCCGGCGGCGTGCTCGCAGTCGTCGGCGTCATCTGGGCGCTCGTCATCGTCATTGAGCGGCTACGCGGCGTCGTGACGCAGGACGGCTGGAGCTCGCTCATGGCCTCGCAGCTCATCTGCTTCGGCGCCGTGCTCGTGTTCCTCGGCCTGCTCGGTGAGTACCTGGGCCGTCTGTCGCTCACCGTGGGGCGAGCACCCCAGTACGAGGTGCGCTCGGCGCTCAACTGCCCCGATGGCGTCGACCAGGACGCGCGCTTCGTGAGGCCCACGCCCACGGCAGGTGCGGGACATGAAGCCAAGGCGAACTCCCGAGAGGAGCAGCGATGATCGACCCCATCCCACAGTCGGCGACCGCCTGGGGCGAGCTTGAGACGCCGTGCTTCGTGCTCGATGAGCCTGAGCTGCGCGCGAACTTCGACGACTTCACGGCGGCGCTGCACGCGGCCTGGTCGCCCCTGGGGCGCGTCGCCTACTCCGTCAAGACGAATCCGCTGCCGTGGATCCTGAGCGTGGCCCGCGAGCAGGGCTGCATGGCCGAGGTCGTGTCGGGCGACGAGTTCGCGCTGGCACTCGAGTGCGGCTTCGACCCGCAGGACGTCATATTCAACGGGCCTGTCAAGCCGCGCGCCTGGCTCGAGTACGCGCTGGCGCACGGCACGGTCGTCAACCTCGACAGCGTGCGCGACGTCGCGTGGACGAAGGACTGGGCAGCCAAGCACCCCGGCCAAGCCCACGTAGGCGCGCGCGTTGGCGTCGACGTCGAGAAGTTCTGCCCCGGCGAGACGATCACGGGCGACAACGGCGGGCGCTTCGGCTTCTGCTACGAGAACGGCGAGGCGGTGCGCGTCATCCGCGAGCTGCAGGAGGCCGGCGTCGACGTGTGTGGCCTGCACATGCACGTGACGACGCTCAGCCGCAGCCAGCGCGTCTACGAGGTGCTGGCCCAGCACGCGGCTGCCGTTGTGCGGGAATGTGGTCTGACGCCGCGCTTCATCGACATGGGCGGCGGCTACTACGGCGGCGGCAAGCGCAACGCCGGCGCGTATGACGCCTACGCTGTCACGATGGCCAACGTGCTGCGCGACGTGGCTGATCCCACGAGCTGTGCGCTCTACGTCGAGCCGGGCGGTGCCGTCGTGTGCACGCCGGGACGCTACGTCGGTCGCGTCATCGACGCCAAGGACACGTCGCACGACCGCTTCGTGACGTGCGAGCTGTCGCGGCTCAACATCGACCACGAGATGAAGAAGACGAAGCACCCGATCCACTTGCTCGACGAGCACGGAGAATGCGAGCTCGTGGGCGTGGACGCTTCTGCGGAGGGCGCGGGCTCGTCCGCGCGCGAGACGGTCTCCGCTGAGAGGCCCGGCGCCGTCAATCCCGGCACAGCCGAGCGCCGCGTGCTGGCACGCCAGGTGCTGTGTGGCTTCACATGCATGGAGAGCGACCGCCTCTGCGTGCTTGAGGACAAGCCCGAGCTCGCCGTGGGCGACGTGCTGCTCATCGACTTTGCCGGTGCGTACTCCATGAGCTTCACGCCCGGCTTCTTCATCGAGCACGCGCCCGCCGTCTACGCGCGCGACGAGCAGGGCACCTGCACGCTCATCCGCCCGCTCGCCTCGGGGCAGGTACCCTCGGGTAGCGCCGAGGCCGCGCGATGAGGACGCACGCGCGCTCACTGCTGGGGCTGCACCTGCTGCTGGCGCTGTATTCCGTCACGAACATCTTCTCGAAGCTCGCCAGCGAGCAGAGCTTTCTGAGCTGGCAATTCGTCGTGTACTACGGCATGGTGCTGCTCATCCTGGGCGTGTACGCCATCGGCTGGCAGCAGGCCATCAAGCGCATGCCGCTCACGACAGCCTACGCCAACAAGGCCGTCACCGTCGTGTGGGGCATCGTGTTCGGCGCCGTGCTGTTCGGCGAGGGCATCACGGTGCCGAAGGTCATCGGGGCGGCGCTCATCATCGCAGGCGTAGTATGGTTCGGCATCGAGGACGGCCGCTGCCAGGCCGAGCTCGAGGCCCAGATGCGGGCGGATCTCTCCCGAGTCGGGGAAGGCACTGTCCCCAGTGCTCAAACAGCTTCGGCGCCACAAAGTGGCGCCTGCAGAACTGCGCCTGGGGACAGTGCCTTCCCCTCCTGTGCGCATCCTTCCGCAGCTGGGCTCGAGGTCGACGGGGCGGACCGGCCTCGTGACCTCACGCTTGAGGGGGGAAAGCGAGGTGACGTGCAATGACGCCGACGATGTTGGTGTATGCGGGTATCTTGCTGCTGTCGGTGCTCATCAGCGCCATCTCGCAGGTCATGCTCAAGAAGAGCGCGCTCAAGACGTACGACACACCTGTTCAGGAGTACCTCAACCCGCTCGTGATCTTTGCCTACGTGCTGTTCGTGGGGACGACGCTGCTGTCCGTCATCGCCTATAAGGGCATTCCGCTGTCGCTCGGACCGGTGCTCGAGTCGACGGCGTACATCTATGTCACGCTGTTCGGCGTCCTCATCTTCAAGGAGCGCATGACACGTGGCAAGGTGGGCGCGCTCGTGCTTATCATTGCTGGCATCGTGGTGTATTCGTTCGGATTGTAGGCGTCAGACGCAACGCATGCTAGGATGCTTCCTTGCGGAAGTGGGCCAGACGGCCGCGCTGGGCAGGGGCCTTGTGCAACCTGCCGGTGAGGAAAGTCCGGGCTCCACAGGGCAAGATGCCGGCTAACGGCCGGGCGGGGCGACCCGACGGATAGCGCCACAGAAAAGAAGACTCCCGCCTACGGCCTTCGGGCCCAGGCGAGAAAAGCTGAAACGGTGCGGTAAGAGCGCACCAGCGCGTCGGCAACGGCGCGGCTTGGCAAGCCCCATCTGGAGAAAGGGCAAATAGGAGCGCGATGGGTCGGCCCGGCCCGCGCTCGGGTTGCCCGAGAAGAGGCCTGTGGCAACGCAGGTACAAGATAAATGGCCGTTCCACGACAGAACCCGGCTTATCGGCCCACTTCCGCACTCTCTTTTTTGCGCGCCCCACTCCCCTGCTGCGCCCGCGTCTCTTTTTGGCCAGGAACCTGGCTCGTGTATAGGGCCCTTCTCTCAGCAGGTTCATCACCTCGACGTGCACCTGCGATTTTGTTCGTTGAGGCAGCTTAACCTCGCCAGCTCTCCCCGACAGCATATTCACGATCGGCATTTCTGGCCGCGAATTCCTCGCGGCTCGACAGAAGGAGGCGCGCGCGTAGGTCTCGGTTGCGTGCGTGCCAGTCCACCATGCGATCGAGCCGAAGGCGATGCCTCAACCGCGCCGCAATTGCATGCGCAACCTTGTCGAACTCGATAGCGTTTCGCACTTGTGCTCGCGTCACCGTCATGACGTCCACGCCCAGAAGCGACAGCTCTCCCCTCCGCCGAGCATCGCGAAAGATGCGCTCCGGACCTGTGTGATAGCTATCGCTGTCGTACTCCACAGCGAGGCGGGCGCTCTCCCAGTACAGATCGCAACAGAAGTAGGACGAGCTCACTTGCCAGGCAAGGTGGCCTGGGACGTCGACGCGTCGGTTCATCGCCGGCCGGGGCAGTCCGTAGCCTCCCAGCCGGAGCGGCAAGCAGAGCAGCAGAACAAGCACCGTCTCCATGGGCGACGCGGAGCCATCGATCACGTAACGCGCAGCGCGCATGGCCCGGGTCCGCCCGCAATATCCGGAGATGCCCGCCGCCATCCGGCGCAGTCGAGCGGCGTCGCACAGCGGCTCCCGGTCGACAAAGCCCCGCGGGTCGCGAGGGCTCAGGCCATATGAGCCGCACAGCTCACAGCCTAGGCGTATCAGAGAAACGAGATCGAGCGAGCCGGCTGCTTGCACAAAGCTGAACTCCGCTGTCCCCACGTAGATGTCACTGCCGGTACCGAGCTGGTAAAACGCCCGGCGTGGCAACGGCGCTCCCCACACGTGGCACTGCGCTCCCGCAAGAATGCGTCTCGACGAGGGACATGGCACAAGTAGGTGGAGCGGCTGGCTGAGGCCGTCGAGCTCGCCGTGAGTTGCCGCGTCAACGCCAGCTCGCGATGGCACGGACGACTTAAATGCTTGGGCAAAAGCCCGCGGCCTGCAGGACGAGACGGGATGTAGCGCGAGGTATTCGACAGCGGATGTGCCGGTGAGAAACAGGGTCACGGCAGCTCCCCTCCTAGATGGATAGGTGGAGCGTAGCGCGGCTCTCAATACGGAAAACTGACAGCCATCTTCGGATGACCTGACAGGAAAGTGACGCGCATCTGACGAGGCAGGTGAGAGGGCATCCGCCGACCAGAGCCAATCGACGACGAGAAGCCTAGCGCCAGATCCCGCCCAGAAACGACCGAGAGGCCCGGGAGAGCGTGCCACTTGTACGCGGGAGATCTTTCCGTGGACAGGAACGCCGCTCGTGTATGGACCATCATCGACGCGAGCGTGGATCCGCACAGAAAACTGCAGATGAGCGCCCGAAATGCGCGGCCGCCCGCCAGATGCGGCATACACGACCGAGACTTCTGGCCGCCAGACAGCCGATCGCGAGCAAGGCCGATCACGTGGGGGCGGACCATGCGGAAGACGGGCTACGAAGGGTCGCAAGCGAACAAAAAAGGGGCGCTCGGCGCGACGCAGCATCACCGCGCGTCACGCCTGGCGCCCCTCAAGCTCGCGATAGTTATGCCAGCGACTTGAGCGCGTCGATCAGCGTGTCGATGTCACTCTTCTCGATGACGAGCGGCGGCAGGAAACGCAGCACGGTGTCGTTGCAGGCGTTGATGACAATGTGCTTCGCCAGCATCTCGTTCACGATGTCGTGCGCGTCGTGCCCCTCGATGGTCGCGCCCACCATGAGGCCCTTGCCGCGCACCTCCGTGACGTAGGGCACCTCCGCCAGGCGCTCCATCAAGTAGGCGCCCAGCTCGGCGGCCTTCGCGTCGAGCCCGCGACGCGTCAGCTCGCCCAGCGTCGCCTCCGCCGCCGCCATCGCGACGGGGCCGCCGCCGAACGTCGAGCCCTGCTGGCCCGGCTTCAGCGTGTCGGCCACCTCGCCGCGCGCCAGGCAGGCGCCGCAAGGAATGCCGCTTGCGATGCCCTTGGCCACCGTCACGATGTCGGGCACGACGCCGTTGTCGCCCGCGGCCGTGACGGTCTGGAAGCAGAACGGCTTGCCCGTGCGGTACAGGCCCGTCTGTACCTCGTCGAAGATGACAAGGCAGCCACACTCGTCGGCGATGCGGCGCACGGCCATCAGGTACTCGTCGGACAGCACCCACACGCCGCTCTCGCCCTGGATGGGCTCCATCATGATGGCGCACACGTCGGGCGTCACCGCTGCCTCGAGCGCTGCGATGTCCCCGCGCGACACGGCCTTGAAGCCGCCGGGCAGCGGGGCAAACGGGTCCTGCAGCCAGCCCTGGGCCGTCGCCGCAAGCGTCTCCATCGTGCGGCCGTGGAAGCTGCCGAGCAGCGTCACGATCGTCTGGCACTCCGGACCCTTGTGCAGCTGGCCCCAGCGGCGCGCGACCTTCATGGCGCACTCGTTGGCCTCGGCGCCCGAGTTGCCGAAGAACATCTTCCACCCGTAGGCGTCGCCACCCGCGATGCGCGACAGCTCGGCCGCCACCTCGCCGCGGTGCTCCTCGTGGAAGTAGTTCGAGAGCTGCAGAACCTTGCCCGCCTGCTCCTGGACAGCCTTCGTCACCACAGGGTCGGCGTGGCCGAGCGGGCACACGGCGATGCCCGCGAGAAAGTCGAGGTACTCGGCGCCCTCGTCGTCATAGAGGTGGGCGCCCTCGCCGCGCGTGAACAGCGCGGGCGAACGGTCGCCGTACGTGTGCATGACATAGCGGGCGTCGAGCTCCCGCGCGTGATCGAGCTTCTGGCCCATGACGGGCCTCCTTTCGAGATATGTCGGCAGTCCCCAGGCACGTCGAGCGTGCCGGTTCGCAACGCTCCCCTAGCGCACGGCCTCGCGTCGGACGCGCGTCGCGACGTCGTGCTTGAACAGGTCGTCGGCCGAGCTCGTGATCATCGTGCCGACGCCGGAGTTCGTGAACAGCTCGAGGATGAGGCTGTGTGCGGCCGTCCCATTGAGGATGTGCGCGCGCTGCACGCCGTTGTCCAGCGCGTCCACGGCAGCCTTCACCTTGGGGATCATGCCCTTCGACAGCGTGCCGCCCGCGATGAGCTCTCGCGCGTCGTCGGCCGTCATGCGCCCGATGAGCGACGACTTGTCGGAGAAGTCCTCGTACAGGCCGTCGACGTCCGTCAGGAAGATGATCTTGGACGCCTTGCACGTCTGTGCAATGGCGCTGGCGAACGTGTCGGCGTTGACGTTGACTGCCTGGCCGTCCGGCCCCACGCCGATACTGGCGATGACGGGAATGTAGCCCTGGTCCTGCAGCGTCTTGATGAGGTCCGTGTCGATCATCGTGGGGTTGCCGACGCGCCCGAGCGCTGGGTCAACGAGCTCGCAGTGCGTCATGGAGCCGGCCACGCCCGCAAAGCCCACGGCGAGCGGGCCGTGCGCGTTGAGCGCCAGCACGAGCTCCTCGTTGACCTTGCCGGTGAGCACCATGCTCACGATGCGCATGACCTCGGGCGATGTGACGCGCACACCGTCTTTGAACTCCACGGGCAGGCCGAGCTGCTCCACGAGCGCCGAGATGTCCTTGCCACCACCGTGCACGATGATGGGGTTCACGCCGACGAGGCGCAGCAGCATGATGTCCTCCATCACCTGCGCGCGCAGCGTCGGGTCGACCATGGCGGCACCGCCGTACTTGATGACGACCGTCGTGCCCGCCATGGCCTTGATCCACGGCAGGGCCTGCGTCAGCGTCTCGGCTCGCGTGAACAGGGCCTCCTGGGCCTCGCCCTCTCCGGCGAGCTCGCTTCTCGTTACCGCTTCCATGCTGCGCCGCTCCCCTAGCTCCGGTAGTCCGCGTTGATCGAGATGTAGCCGTGCGTGAGGTCGCACGTCCACAGAGCCGCCGCACCCGTGCCGGCGCCCAGCTCGCAGACGATGTCGACCTGGGCGCCCTCAAAGCGTCGCAGGGCCTCGTCCTCGTCAAACGGCACGGGTAGGCCCGCGCGCAGCACCGGCAGGCCGAGGATGTCGATGTCGACACCCTCCTGGTCAAACGTCGCCCCGCTTCGGCCCAGGGCAGCGGCGATACGCCCCCAGTTGGCGTCATGACCGGCGATGGCGGTCTTGACGAGCGGCGACGTCGCCACGGTACGGGCGGCGAGCTCGGCGTCAGCGTCGCTTGCGGCCCCGCGCACGACGACGCGCACGAGCCGTGTGGCGCCCTCGCCGTCGGCCGCGATCTGGCGGGCAAGGCTGTCGCACACCCACGTTAGCGCCGCGGCGAACGCCTCGTAGCGCTCGCCGCAGGGCTCGGCGATGGGGTCGCCACCAGCGGCGCCGGAGGCCAGCAGGAAGCACGAGTCGTTCGTGGACGTGTCGCCGTCGACCGTCACGCGGTTGAACGTGGCGTCGGCCGCGGCGTGCAGGGCGGCGTTCAGAGCCGCCGGCGCCACGGGGGCGTCCGTCGTGACGACGGCGAGCATCGTGGCCATGTTGGGCGAGATCATGCCCGAGCCCTTGCACATGCCGCCAACCGTGTACGTGGCGCCCGAAGCGTCCTCGTAGCGCAGGGCGGCGCGCTTGTGCTTCGTGTCCGTCGTCATGATGGCCTTGGCAGCAGCGAGGTCGTGGGCCTCATCGGAGGCGAGGTCGGCGGCGACCTGCGGGATGCCCGCCTGCATCGTCTCCATGGGCAGCTGCACGCCGATGACACCCGTCGAGGCGACGAGTACCTCCTGCGGCTCGCAGCCCAGCAGCGCGGCGACCTGCTCGGCCGTGGCGCGGGCGTTGGCGACACCCGGCTCGCCCGTCGCGGCGTTAGCGACGGCCGAGTTCAGGATGACGGCGCGCGCCGACCCGCCCGAAGCCTCGAGGAACGCGCGGTCCACCTGCACGGGGGCGGCGCAGAAGCGGTTGCGCGTGAACACGCCCGCCGCAGCAACGGGGGCCTCGGCGCACACGAGCGCCAGATCACCGCGCTCCGGGTTGCGACGGAACCCCGCGTGGATGCCGGCAGCCTTGAAGCCAGCGGCCGCGCAGACGCCCCCCTCGACAGGCTGCCCCGGGCAGAACGTCTCCTCAGACGCTTCGAGCGAATTGTATGACATGAGCCTTCCTCACTGCGTTTCCTGAATACAACGCGGAAAATATACGACTAGATGAGGGGAACAGGGGCCGTAAGACCGCTCTCCTCGGGCAGGCCGCACAGAAGGTTCGCATTCTGCACCGCCTGGCCGGCCGCACCGCGCACGAGGTTGTCGATCGCACACGTCGCGATGGCCATGTGGGCCCGCTCGTCGAGCACGACGGCGACCTGCGCGCGCTCGGAGCCGGCGACGCTTGCCGTGGCCGGCTGGGCGCCCGCAGGAAGCACGCTCACGAACCGCTCGTCGGCGTAGACGCGTTCGTAGAGGTCCTGCAACTCGGCAGCGCTGACCTCGCGCGACAGCGGCAGGTAGACCGTCGCGAGAATGCCGCGCTTGTAGGGCGCGAGGTGCGGCGTGAACACAACGTTGACGTCGAAGCCCGCCAGGCGCGTGAGGTTCTGGGCGATCTCGGGCAGGTGCCGGTGGTGCCCGACGCCATAGGCCTGCACGGACTCGTCGACCGTGCAGAAGTGCGTGCGCGCCGTGCAGCTCTTGCCCGCCCCCGTGACGCCGGAGATGGCGTCGACGATGACAGGCGCGCCGCAGGCCAGCAGGTCAGCGCGCAGAAGCGGCGCGGCGGCAAGCGTGGCAGCCGTGGGGTAGCAGCCGGGGTTGGCGACGATGCGCGGCTCGCCGGCAGGCAGCTCGTGCAGGGCGGCCACCTCGTCGCGGTTGAGCTCCGGGATGCCGTAGACGGCGCGCGCAAGCAGCTCGGGGGACGTGTGCGGCGTGCCGTACCAGCTCTCGAACACGGCGGCGTCGGCGAGGCGATAGTCGGCCGAAAGGTCGACGACCGAGACGCCCGCGGCCACGAGCTGCGGCGTCATGGCAAGCGAGGCCGTGTGGGGCACGGCAAGGAACACGACGTCGCACGCCGAGGCGAGATCCGCGACGTCGGGCTCAACAAGCGTGGCGTCGCACGTGCCGATGAAGCCGGGGTAGACGTCGTCCAGGCGACGGCCGGCCTCCTTGCCCGACGTGACGCGTGCGAGCTCCATGTGCGGATGGCCCATGATGAGACGGACGAGCTCTGCGCCCGCATATCCCGTTGCCCCGACGACACCTGCACGAATCATGGATGTGCCCCTTCCCGTCAACGGCACGCACATCGCAGGCAACACAGGTTGCCCGCCCGATCTGCATGCATCTTGTTCGAATAATCACGTCAACTTATGCAGATTGATTGCATAGCCACGCAAACCGAGCCACATGCTCGCTCTTGAGCCCCATTGTACGCCTCACCGATCCCTCGCGAGAACGCGTCGGGCCTGCGCACCGAAGGCGCAGGGCCGCCTACGCCCTCTCGCCGATGCGGGCGCACGTCGCGTGCACGAGGGCGACGAGCGTGCCGGCGTCGTCGGTGACGCGCGTCGTGTAGAACGCGAGGCGACGGCCCGAGCGCTCCTCGTCACACGTCGCGATGAGGCGCGTGCCCCGCGCGCCCGTGAGGTACTGGATGTCGCTCGTTGCCGTGACGGCAGGCTGCTGGCCCAGGTTCGAGGCGACGGCGCACGCGAAGTCCGCCAGCGTGAAGACGGCCCCGCCCATGACGGCGCCCAGGGCGTTGCGGTGATGGTCCTCTATCTCGAAGCTGCACACGGCATGGCCGGGACGCGCCTCCTCGATGAACACCCCGCAACAGCGCGTCGCGAAGCGGTCGTTGCCGAACTTCTCGCGCGCCTCGGCCAACAGCTCGTCGCCCGCCAAAGCCCGTGACAGCTCCGCCGTCGGCGTCTCGCCGCCCTCGTCGCACCTGCACCCGCCCATGAGCCCGCCTTTCCCTCGTCATCTGCCCCGCGCCGCATCTCCCGCGCGGGAGAACCGTGGGCGTGAGCTTATCCCATATCGGCGTTCGGGTGTTGCATGAGCCTACGCATCTGCTATAGTCATAGCTGTCCCAGCCCTCGCATCTTAGCTGCGGTGGGCCGACAGATTTACGCAGGGAGCTCTACATATTGCGGCATACGGATACCCTCCTTTGTTGAGGAAGCCGGACGACGCAATGCGGGCACCCACCTTGTAGAGGTGGGCCATTCTTGCACTGGCGGGGGTTGGGCATTCTTCGTGCGTCGAGGGCGCGTCGCTTCAAGGCGGCGCGCCCTTTCTTGTGAACGAGCTGCGAAGCAAAAATCCCCGTTGACAGGCGGGGTCCGCCCTGGCACAATGTACCAGCGCTGGCACGAGCTGCCAGAGCGTGATTTGGGGTTGTAGCTCAGCTGGGAGAGCGCTGCCTTCGCAAGGCAGAGGCCGGGGGTTCGAATCCCCTCAACTCCACCATTTGACTCGGCAAGGCCGGGAGCTTCCAAGCGAGGCTCTCGGCCTTCTTTGTTTGCGCGGTCAAGGACATAGCGCCAAGTCGGAGTTGGCGCTATGTCCCCGAAAGCGACCCCCTACTGGTAGTCCTCGAGCGTCATCATGTCAGCCGGTATGACGCCGACATCCTCGAGCGCCTGCTTCACGACGTCTTCCTGCTCGGGAAGGCTGCGCATAGCCGTGCCGCACTCGGCGTTGCCCATGGCGGCCGGCCGGGGCACGAGCCGCACCTGGGCGCCTGCGGCCTCGCACACCCGGGCCGAGATCATCGCGTCAGTCGTGCATGAGAAGCCGCGCATCACAAACGTCCGCATCGTCAGGGCCACGGCGGCACCCTCCCCACAGTCCGAGCCGGGCCACACGCCCGACCTACCATTACAAGAAACGCCGGCAACCCCTGCAGGCACCGGCGCTTCCTCATCGTCTCAGGATGGCGGAGACGTATGTGAATCGAACACATCCAAGACGTTCTTCACGCCTCGCAACGGTTTTGAAGACCGCGGTGCCCACCAGGACACATCCATCTCCATCCGAGGGGACATCATACCTGAAACACACCCGCAATGCACGCGGGCAGCCCACATTCACGCGAAAGCCCCGAGAGCCCGTCCTCGCCCTACGGCTTGGCGAGCTGGCGGGCACTCTGGTTGTCGCGGTCGCGCTTTGTGAAGCCAACCTGGTCGAAGTGCTCGAGCACCGGCAGCGCGTACTTGCGCGACAACCCCAGAGCCTCGCGCAGCTCGCTCGCGCTCGCCGAGCCGCCTGCCGCCTCGATAGCGGCCCGCACGCGCTCCCGCGCCTCGGCCGCCGCCTCGCTCGACAGGTAGAACGAGCGGTCGATGGCCTCTGCCAGGCCGCGGTCGGCCAGCAGGCGCAGGGCGCGGCGCGTCGTGGCGACGTCGAGCCCCACGAGCGGCGCCAGTTCCTCGTCGAACGGGGCACCCAGGCCGAGCTCGCGCAGCTTGCCGCCCACGTTGGCGAGCAGCTCGTCCGTCTCGCGCTGCGCCTGGCCCAGCAGCTCGGCCGCGATGAGGTTCGCCTCGAAGCGGCCGGCAACGCCCCGCGCCACGGCCTCGTCGGCCAGCGCGGCAAACGTGGCGTCCGATGCGCGCGGGCACGCGGCGTCGCGCAGGCCGAGCAGCGGCATGCCGGACGGGCCAGCCTCGCGCAGGGCCTCGCCCATGCGCGCGCACAGCGCCTCGAGCGTCGCCGGGGCCACGTAGACGGCAGGCCCCTGGCCGCACGGCAGCGCGCGGAGCTCGCCGTCGCCCGCGAGGGCGCCGAGCAGGTCAGAGGCCTCCCCCTCCGGAAGGTCGAGGCTCGCGGCGACGTCAGCAGCGGGCAGCGGCACGGGAGCAAGGCGCACGAACGACGCGACAGCCGCCCGGTCATCACCCGAGCCGAGCGCCGCAAGCAGCGTGCGCTCCTCGTCAGCCAGCGTCGTGCGGCGAGCCGGACGGGCCCAGAGCACCTCACCGCCGCCCACGAGCTCGACGGGCGAGTACGCCATGACGACGAAGCGGTCGCGCGAGCGCAAAGCGAGAGGCTCCTCGAGGCGGATCTGCACGAGCGCCTCGTCGCCGCAGGCGAGCTGCCCGGCCCCGTCCATGAGAAGTATGCGACCCAGGGCCTCCGTCGTGCCGGAACACACGTGGACGCGCTCGCCCGACACGAGCGGCGCCGGCCGGCCGTCGCGACCGAGCCAGCGCAGGCGGGCGTCGAAGCGGTCCGTGCCCCGCAGGCTACCCGGCGCGGCGACCGTGCTGCCGCGCGTCGCCTCGTCCACGGAGACGCCCGAGAGGTTGAGCGCCGTGCGCTGGCCTGCGACGGCCCGCTCGATGTCGTGGCCGTGCACCTGAACGCCACGAACGCGGGCCTTGACGCCCTGCGGGTAGATCTCGACGGCATCGCCAGGTGCAAAGCTGCCCGAGCGCAGTGTGCCCGTCACGACGGCGCCGACGCCGGCGACGTTGAACGAGCGGTCGATGGGCAGGCGAGCCGGCAGCGCGAGACGGCGCTCGACCTCGCCCGAGGCTAGCACGGCGTCGACGGCCGCGTCGAGGGCGGCGGCCAGCTCGTCGATGCCGCGCCCCGTCCGGCTCGACACCGCGATGACGGGCGCACCAGCAAAGGCAGTCGTGCCCAGGTACTCCTCAACGTCGGAGCGCACGAGCTCGAGCCAGTCGTCATCGTCGACGAGGTCGCACTTCGTGAGCGCGACGACCATGCGGCGCACGCCCACGAGCTCGAGGATGCGCAGGTGCTCGCGTGTCTGGGGCATGACGCCGTCGTCGGCGGCCACGACGAGCAGCGCGACGTCGACGCCCGTGGCGCCGGCGACCATGGCGCGAACGTAGTGGCCGTGGCCGGGCACGTCAACGAGGCCGACGATGCGCTGGCTCGGCAGGCGCAGCTCGGCGAAGCCCAGGTCGATCGTGATGCCGCGCGCCTTCTCCTGCGGCAGGCGATCGGGGTCCGTCCCCGTCAGGCGCAAGACGAGCGCGCTCTTGCCGTGGTCGACGTGACCGGCCGTGCCGATGATGACCGGCGTCTCGACGCCCGCAGCCGTGCTCTCACTCATGGGACCCCTCCCCTTCCGCGGCCGGCCCCGTGCACAGGCCGCGCGTTGTCCTCGATCACATGCCCAACCGGGCCCGTCGGCCCTACCGACCCGCGGCCGCCAGCACCCGCGCCTCGCCAGCCAGAGCGGCGAGCAGGTCGTCCTCGTCACGCGCGTCCACGAGCGTGCGCACGTCGCACACGAGGGCGTCGTGGCTCACGCGCGTCACGACGGGGCGCGCCGGGAGCTGGATGAGCCGCGTGCGCAGGGCCTCGAGGTCGGCGCCCGGGGCGCTCAGCTGCAGCGTCCAGCTCGGGAGCTCCGTCGTCGGCAGCGCGCCGCCGCCCACGAACGACACGTCGGGCGCCACGCGCACGCAGACGGGCCCCACGGACACGGCGGGATCCTCGCCGGCATCGGGAGCGAGCGGCGCCCCCAGCATGTCCGCGAGCCTCGCCAGCAGGTCGCACGCCCGCTCCCGCAGCTCGGCGGGCGTGGCGCGCAGCATGCGCAGCACGGGCACGCGCCCCCACGGCGCCCCGTCGTCGAGGTAGTCGCGCAGCGTCGCCTCGAGGCCCGCCAGCGTCAGCTTGTCGGGGCGCAGCGCGCGCATGAGCGGGTGCTTCTTGATGCGCCCCACGAGCTCGGAGGAGCCGAGGATGATGCCGGCCTGCGACGCGCCGAGCAGCTTGTCGCCCGAGCACGTCACGACGTCGACGCCCTGCGCCAACGACCAGCCCGGCGTGTGCTCGTCGTTGGGGATGGCAGCCTGAGCCAGGTTCACAAGCACGCCCGAGCCCTGGTCCTCGTACACGCGGACGCCGCGCTCGTGGGCGAGGCCGGCGAGCTCGACGGCGTCGACCTCCTCGTGGAAGCCCACGACGCGGTAGTTCGACGGGTGGACCTTGAGCACGAGCGCCGTGTTCGGCGTGATGGCGCGCTCAAAGTCGGCCAGGTGCGTCTTGTTCGTCGTGCCCACCTCGACCATCGTCGCACCGGACAGCGCCATGATGTCGGGGATGCGGAACGACCCGCCGATCTCGATGAGCTCGCCGCGGCTCACGATGACCTCGCGACCCCGCGCCAGCTCGGACAGGACGAGCATGACGGCGGCGGCGTTGTTGTTGACGACGGCGGCGTCCTCGGCGCCCGTGAGCTCGCACAGCAGCTCGCGCACGTGGTCGTGGCGCGACCCGCGCTTGCACGTGGCGACGTCGAACTCGAGCGTGTCGTAGTGCGAGGCCACGTCGGCGATGTGGGCCGCGACGTGCTGTGAGACGGGCGCGCGGCCCAGGTTCGTGTGGATGACGACGCCCGTGGCGTTCACGGCACAGCGCAGGTGCGGTAGCACGGCGCGCCCCACGGCGGCCGCGCAGGCGTCGACAAGCTCGTCGCGGGTGCGCGGCGTCTCGCCAGCCAGGATGTGGGCGCGCTCTTCGTCGAGCGTCGCACGCAGGGCGCCGGTCGCCAGCGAGCGCGGAGCGTCTGCCAGCGCGGCCACGACCTCGTCGGCAGCGAGCAGGTCGTCGACGCGGGGCAGGCCCCTGAGGGCGGCCTTAGCTTCAGCTGAGGGGTTTGGCATGTGGTTCTCCATGAGAGTCGTCCTCGGGGCCGGTCATTCGCAGGCCGCCCGCGAGGAATCCCCCGCGAGCGGCCTGATTCGCAACTCCCTATGATAGCGTGGATTGCCCGCCTAGCGCAGCACCACGACGTCGTCAGCCGCAAGCATCGAGCCCACGGCGCCGTCCATGTTGCCAGCAACGCCCACGGCCAGCTGCTCGCGCAGCTTGTAGAAGTCGAGGCACGTGCCGCACGTCGAGATGGCGACACCCTTTTCGACAAGCAGCTTCAGGTCGTCGAGCACGGGCGACCCCTCGCACGTCAGGTGCACGCCAGCGTTCATGAAGATGAGCTTCGCGGGCTTCTCGTCAGCGCGGGCCAATGCATAGAGGTACTTCTCCATGAGCAGCTTGCCCAGCTCGGGGTCGCCGCCGCCCAACGTGTCGTTCAGAATCCAATAGACCTTGTTCATGTGGATCAGCCTCCTTGAAGCGGCGGCCGCGTTACAACTGCCGCCGCACGTCATTTCCAAATATGAGCCCTGCAGGCCCGTTCCCGGGCTGCCGGCCAGCCTACGCCACGTACACGTGCGGCTCGCCCTCGGCAAAGTGCCCGATGCGCGCCGCGGCCGGCGTCCCTGCGGCGCGAAGGTCCGCCTCGAACGCGTCGGCGTCCTGCGGGTCGACGGCCACGAGCAGGCCGCCCGACGTCTGGGGGTCGGCCAGCACGTTCCACGCCACGTCAGTCGTCAGGCCCGCCGCACCGTCCTCCACCGACGTGAAGCCCTGAGCCCAGGCTTTCACGTCGCGCGTCTTGCCCGGTGTGACGCCCCGCTGCGCCAGGTCGAGCGCCCCGTCGATGAGCGGCAGGGCCGCCAGCTCGACGTGCGCCGCGCACCCGCTCGCCTTGGCCATCTCGTGCACGTGCCCCGCCAGGCCGAAGCCCGTCAGGTCGGTGCAGGCGTGGACGGTCCCCCGCAGCGCGTGCGTGCGCGCCACCTCGCCGCCCGCGGCGTTGAGCGTCGCCATGAGCTCGACCGTCGGCCTGATGCCCTCCTCGCTCACCTCGCCACGCTTGAGGCCGGTCGTCATGAGGCCGGTGCCCAGCGGCTTTGTGAGGAACAGGACGTCACCGGGGCGGGCGCCGCCGTTGCGCAGCAGGTGCGCCGGGTTGAGCGTGCCCAGAACGCACAGGCCGTACTTCGGCTCGGTGTCCTCGATGGTGTGGCCGCCCGCCACGAGCGCCCCCGCCAGCGAGATGACGTCGCTTGCGCCGCGCAGGACGTCAGCCGCGACGGCCGTGCCCAGCAGGCGCGGGAACGCCATCAGGTTCAGGCACAGTAGCGGCTTGCCCCCCATGGCATAGACGTCGGACAGAGCATTGGCTGCAGCGACGCGTCCAAAGTCGTACGGGTCGTCGACGATGGGCGTGAAGAAGTCCGTCGTCATGACAACGGCGAGGTCATCGCTCAGGCGGTACACGGCGGCGTCGTCGTCCGTCTCCGTTCCCACGAGCAGGTCGGCGTCGTGGATCTCGGGAAGGCAGGCAAGGTGCAGCAGGTCTGAGAGGTCACCCGGACCCCACTTCGCCGCTCACCCCGACTTGCTCGACAGCTGCGTCAGGCGCACGGCCGCGCGGTCGTAGGCAGGCTTGTCTTCCATGGTGATCACCTCCGTTGTCTCGTGGTCTAACGTGGCAGGATACCCCTCACGGACGTTTCACGCGAGCATCATGATATGCACATGCTTGCGTTCCTTAAACTGCGGGAAACTCCGCACGGGGTACACTTAGAAACGAGATGCTTTGCCCGCGTTGCCAGATTGGAGCAATGACATGGAGATCAAACACAGCAGAACCACTGGCAAGAACATAACGGCGTTCGCCCTGTCCGCCACGCTCGCCACGGCAGGCCTGGGGCTGGGCGGTTTGTTCGCCCCGAGCCCCGCCTGGGCAGACGAGAGCGCCGAGGCCACGGCCACCGCCGACGCGCCCGCTGAGTCCGCCGACACAGGTGCGGCGGCGCCCGCCGCAGAGACGACGGCGCAGGTCTTCCCCACGGTGACGCCCATTACGACAACCCAGACCGTCACGATCGAGCTCACGAACGACGTGACGACGTCATCGGCGCTCTACGACGCCGTCAACGCCGCCCGCGCCGAGCAGGGCCTGGCGCCCCTGACACGCGACTCCTCGCTCGAGCGCGTCGCCTACCAGCGCGCCGCCGAGAGCGTCGTGCTCGCCGCCGACGTGCGCCCCGACGGCACGGCCGTCGACACGCTGAGCAACGCCGTCAAGGTCACGGGCGAGGCGCTCGTCGCCGGCACAGCAGAGACGGCGGGCACAGCCGAGCTCGCCCTCAACGCCGCTCAGGCCACGACCGACGGCGCGGCGAACGCCCTGTCTGCCACGCACACCACGATGGGCGCCGCGCTCGTGCGCGACGCCGCGGGCGCATTCCACTGGGCGCTCGTGTACGGCGACGCCGCGTCGACCGAGCAACCGACGGACGCTAACCCCGCCGACGGTCAGCACACCTACACGCTCACCGTGCCCGCGTCCTGCGTCGCCCCCTCCGGCAGCGCTGCGCAGGAGCTCAAGGTTGAGGTCGGCGCAACGGCCCAGCTCGCCCCCGGCGTGCGACTGCAGGGCGCCCCGTTTGCCGGCGACACCGCCGCCAGCGAGGCGACGGCAGCCCTCAAGTTCGACGAGACGCAGCCGCTGGCCCTTGCCGCAGGCAGCGCCACGTGGACGAGCGCCGACCCCGCCATCGCCTCCGTCGACGCCAAGGGCGTCCTCACCGGCGTGGCCGACGGCATGACGCAGGTGAGTGCGACAAGCGCCGATGGAGTCATCTCCGCCACGTGGAACGTCACCGTGGGCACTGGCCAGGCCACCGCGCCTGCCGAGCCCGCAGCGAGCGAGAGCGGGGACAGCGCCACGACCGACCAGCCCGCCGAGGGCGGCGACACGGCGACGACGCCCGAGACGCCTGGCGAGAGCACGGGCACGGACGAACCCGCCGCCTCCGAGAAGATCGACCTCGCCGACGCCCAGGTGCTCGGCATCACGGAGGTCACGGCGAGCCCCGACGGCGTGACGCCCGTCGAGCCCACCTTCAGTCTCGCCACGCCCGACGGCTCGCCCGTTCCCGAGACGGACTACACGTACGCCTTCTCGAACAACGTGGAGCCCGGCACCGCGACGCTCACGATCACGGCCGCGCCCGACAGCAACCTCTACACGGGCACGCTCGTCTACGAGTTCACGATCGACCCCGCCCCCCGCGCGAACATCGCCGACGTCGTGTTCGTCGCCCCCATCGAGGACCAGGTGTTCACCGGCACCCCCATCGAGCCCAAGCCAGCCGTCGCGCTGACGGCTGACGGCACCCCGCTCACCGAGGGCGTGGACTACACGTACTCGTACGAGGCCAACGACGCGCTGGGGACCGGCTCGGTCATCATCACCGGCCAGGGCGCGTACGAGGGCACGATCACGCAGCCGTTCAACATCGTGGAGCCCGCCAAGGTCGACCTGGCCGAGGCCGGCGCCGCCATCGACGCCATCGAGCCCCAGGCGCACACGGGCGAGGCCGTCGAGCCCGCGCCCGTCGTGAAGCTGCCCGACGGCACCGTCCTGACCGCAGGCACCGACTACACGGTGAGCTACGCCAACAACATCGCGGCCGGCGAGAACTCCGCCACGGTGACCGTCACCGGCACGGGCGCTTACGTCGGCACGCTCACGCAGACGTTCAGCATCGTCGAGCAGGAGCAGCCGGCTGCCAAGCAGGACATCTCCTCCGCTACGGTCGACGCCATCGCCGACCAGGAGTATACGGGTGCGGCCATCGAGCCCTCCCCCGTTGTAAAGCTGGGAGAGACAACGCTCGTCGCCGGAACGGACTACACGCTCGCCTACGCCAACAACATCGAGGCGGGCGAGGCGACGGTCACGATCACGGGCACCGGCGCGTATGAGGGCACGCTGACAGTGCGCTTCGCCATCGTGAAGCCCGAGCTCATCAACCTGCGCACCGCCGGCTTCAGCATCGCCGACATCCCGGACCAGAAGCTGGGCGAAAGCGCGCCCCAGCCCACCGTCACCGTCTCCGACGGCACGACAACGCTCGTCGCCGGCACGGACTACACCGTGAGCTACGAGCGCAACGACGCCCCTGGCATGGCGCGCGTCGTCGTCACCGGCACGGGTGCCTACACGGGCGTCATCGACAAGGCGTTCCGCGTCGTCTCCGGCGAGCAGCAGCTCACGAGCATCAAGGGTGCCCAGCTCTCCTCCCTGAGCGCCCAGAGCTTCACCGGCGGCGCCATCGAGCCTGCGCTCACGGTGACGCTCAACGGCAAGACGCTCACGGCCGGCACCGACTACGAGGTCACGTACGAGAACAACGTCAACGTGGGCACGGCGCGCGTCATCGTCACCGGCATCGGCTCGTACGAGGGCACGCTCGAGACGACGTTCGTCATCAACGCGCTCAGCCTCACGCAGGTCGAGATCGTCATGCCGAACCAGTACGCCACCGGCAGCGCCCTGGAGCCCTCTCCTGTCTCCGTCACGGCCCCGAGCGGCTACGAGCTCGTTCAGGGCACGGACTACGACATCGTCGGCTACGTCAACAACACGAACGTCGGCAAGGCGGGCGTGACGCTGAGCGGCAAGGGCAACTTCACCGGTAAGGTGACGGCCGCCTTCCAGATCGTCGAGAAGGGCACGCAGGAGGCGGGCACGACGAACACACTGCCCAAGACCGGCGACGCGACGAGCATTGCCCCCGTCGTCATCGCTGGCGTTGCCGGTGTGGCGCTCGTGGGTGCCGGCGCGGCCCTCGTCATGCGCCGCCGTCGCGAGAACTAAGGACATTCGTGCGGGCGCAGGGCCCGTACGCGCTCCATTCGCACGCATACACGCCCCGGTTTGGCACGCTACCAGGCCGGGGCGTTGTCGTTTCGCCACAGTCCGGCGAGCCGTTGGGTGCAAAAACGGAGCCTGTGGTACACTTACAGGCCTGATTGAACGCGCCACACCATCCGTACCCGCGCGCCATCGCCGGCGTCCGACTACCTGGTAGGCCTTGCCTATGCCACCTCTGCCCCCCATGCCCTGGATGCACTTCCTGTCGCTGTTCGCCGTGGCGCTCGTCGTCACCCTCATCACGACGCCGATCGCGAAGCGCATCGCCATCAAGCTGGGAGCCATCGACTACCCCGACGCCCGCCGCATCAACAAAGTTCCTATCCCGCGCATGGGCGGCATCGCCATGTTCCTCGGGCTCATCGTCGCCCTCATCGTGCAGTACTGCGGCACGCTAGCGTTCGACTGGCCGTCAGCGTTCATTTCGCACCCCTCGCTCACCGTCAACTACTGGGGCCTCGGCGTCTCCGTGCTCGTCGTGTTCGTGACAGGCCTCATCGACGACGCCCGCTCACTCAAGCCGTTGCAGAAGCTCGCGGGTCAGCTCGTCGCCGCTGTCATCGCCGCCGCTTCAGGCCTTGTCATCGGCAACATCGTGAACCCGTTCGGCCCGGGCGAGATCTCGCTGGGGTGGCTTGCCTATCCCATCACGGTCGTCTACCTCGTGGCGTTCGCCAACATCATCAACCTGATCGACGGGCTCGACGGGCTGGCCGCTGGCATCTCCGGCATCGTGTCGCTCTCGCTGTTCGGCATCACGCTGCTGTCGGGCCGCATCGACGCCGCCGCCCTGGCCATCGCCACGGCCGGCGCCTGCCTGGGCTTCCTGCGCTACAACTTCCACCCCGCCTCGATATTCATGGGGGACTCGGGCGCGCTCATGCTCGGCTTCGTGCTCGGCATCATCTCGCTGCTCGGTGTCACGCGCACGGCGGCCCTCACGTCGCTCATCGTGCCGCTCATCATCGCCGGCGTGCCCATCATCGACACGTTCGCTGCCATCGTGCGACGCAAGCGCGGCGGCGTGCCCATAGACCAGGCCGACAAGGGCCACATCCAGCACCGCCTCATCCAGGAGGGCTTCGACCAGCGGCAGGCGGCTCTGCTCATCTACGCCTGGTCGGCGCTGCTGTCCCTCGGCGCCTTCGTCATCACGCAGGTGCACGTCATGCCCCGCATCGTGATCTTCCTCCTGCTGCTGGGCGTCTCGTACCTCTTTGTGCGGCGCCTGCACCTGTTCGAGCCCGTGCTGCGCCACTACTACGACCCGCGCACGCACGAGGACGAGGTGCTCCCCGCCGACGACCCGGTGTTCACGCATCCCGAGCAGAGCGACGAGCCCGACGACGCCGAGCATTCCGAGAAGAAGTAGGCCGCCCCGTCTGGACTGCCCCGACACCCGCACATCAAAGGGCCCTCGCCTCCAAAGGGAGACGAAGGCCCTTGCTCGTTACGACATCGCCTGGAAGATCGCTTCGCTTACGCCCAAGCCTCGAGCGCGGCGGCCTGCTGGCCGGCGATGCGGCCGAACACGACTCCCGTGCCGATGTAGAAGCCGCACGACGGGTACTCGGTTGCCGCGAGGCCACCGGTCACGCGACCGCCGCCGTACAGGCGCGGGATGGGGTTGCCGTCCATGCCGACGATCTCGGCCTTCGTCGTCATGCGCAGGCCGCCGTTGTTGCCCAGAACCGGGTAGGTCAGCGCGGCGCCGGCAGCCAGGGCTGCCTTAAGGGCGGCACCGTCTGCCTGACCCTCGATGTAGCTGCCCTGCTGGCTCTGCTCCTTCGCCGGGGCCTTGTACTCGTTGCCGGTGAACGTGTTGTACAGGTCGCCGTCGTTGGCGAAGCCGCCTGTGGCAAGCACGACGCCCTTGCGTGCCTTGATCTTCTTCTCGGCGCCGTCCACCAGGGCCGTCACGCCGATGATCTCGCCGGTCTGCATGTCCTTGACGAGACCGGAGAGCTCCGTGCCCATCTCGATGCGCACGCCGAGCTCCGTGAGCTTGTCCTCGAACGGCTTCCACAGGCCCGTGCCACCGTTCGGGTCGCCACGGCGCTCCTCACCCTCGCCGTAGAACGCGTAGATGCGATCGCCAGGGTCTACGTCGTCGGGGTTCGGCTTGAACCAATGGCAGCGCGGGCGGTAGAGCTCAGGCAGGCCCAGCTCGTCGTAGTAGACGGGCGTGCCGCCGATGTTAAGGCCAGGCCCGATCCACATCTTGGAGCCCTCGTCCTCAGAGGCGAACTCCCACTCGTCGAGCGGCTCGCCACCCAGGCCGCCCTCCTCGACCGGGGCGATGATCCAGTCGAACGTGGGCGCTGCCTCGTCGGCAAACACGCGGATGAGATCGGGGTTGCCGTAGCCCTCCGTCAGCGCCACGAGGTAGTCGTAGAGCATGTCGGGGTTGTCGTCGATGCCGAGCTTGTCCTGAACCGTCGTGCCGGCCGCCATGAAGCCGCCGCCGCAGCGACGCATGCAGCCGCCGATCCAGTCCTTTTTCTCGATGACGAGCACGTCGGCGCCGGCCTCGCAGGCCTCGATGGCCGCCGGGGCGCCCGTCGTGCCACAGCCGCACACCACGACATCGGCCTCGTCGTCCCACGCGATGTCCGCGACAGGCGCCTCGCTGGCGAGCGCGGTGCCGGCAAACCCTGCCAGCGCCATACCGCCGGCAGCTGCGCCGGCGATCCTCAGGAACTGGGCACGATTCATTGCGGTGTCACTCATGAAACTCCCCTTTCTGGATCCTTGCTTCTTCTGCGGGGCGTCGCCCGTATGCCTCCGACCCGTCCCCTACCGGCCGAGAGCGGCGCGCGCCGCGATGACGCCAGTGTAGCAGCTCGTCCCGACGCCCGTACCAGAGCACGGGTAAGCGTTGTTGAACACGTTGCCAAACACGAGCTCGCCGGCAGCGTAGAGCCCGGCGATAGGCTCGTCGTTCCCGTCGAGCACCTCGCACGTCCCGCTCACCTTGAGGCCCGGGATGGAGCCGATGAACAGCGGGCGCTTCACGACGCAGTAGAACGGCGCCTTCTCGATGCCTGCCTCCTTGCACGTGACTGCCAGGGCCTGCGCGTCGATACCCTCGCCAGCGGCCAGCTCATCCAGCGTCTCGTAGCGGCCCACACAGCCGGCCTCAGCAGCCTGGTCCAGGCGGTCAAGCACGGGATTCGTGGAGTCGCAGATGCCATAGCCGCAGGCGCCCGTCTGCTCGAGCAGCATCTTGAGCGTCTTGCCGTAGAACGCGCCCTCCATGCCGAACGTCTCGCCCTCGGCGTTAACGGTGACCTGCGCCTGCCACACGAAGTTGCCGAAGCTCCCGTAGTAGCCCAGGTTGGGGTTCAGGCCAAACAGGCCCATCATGCCGGTACCGACAACCTGCGCGCCAGCCGCCTCTCCCATGACGAGGCCGTCGCCCGTACTGCCGGCACCCGTGAACGCAAACGCATCGGTATACTCGGGCGCGTACTTCTCGATGAGCTCGGCGTTGCGCGTGAAGCCGCCCGAGGTGAGGATGACGCTCTTGGCACGCACGGCATAGGTGCTCGTGAGGTCCTCGACCTCGACACCCGCCACAGAGTCTCCCTCCACGATCAGGCCCGTGGCCGCACTGTTCAGGCGGATCTGCGCGCCATCCTGCTCGGCGCGCGTCGCCATGAAGTCGGCGATACCGCTCTCGCCGGTCTCCCAGGCCCTCCCGACGCCGGCCGTGCTCCAGAAGCAGGTGAGCTTGGCCTCGGGATTGCCCAACGACCAGCCCGACGCCGTGACCGGCAGGCCCCAGTCATACAGGTAGTCGAACGTCGTGCCGCTTGCATCGTGGATGGCCTGCATCAGGTCGACGTTGAGCTCGCTCGGCGCGCTCCAGTCCTGCATGAAAGCTATGTAGTCCTCGGCGGAGCAGTCGGCCCCGATGCGCTCGTTCACCGAGGAGCCCATGGCCCACAGGCCGCCACCGCACACGCGCGTGCTGCCGCCGATGTAGGAGAGCTTCTCGAGCACGAGCACGCGTGCTCCGCTGCGTGCGGCCTCGATAGCCGCGCTCAGACCAGCCATGCCGGCTCCGACGATGACAACATCGACCTCCTCGTCGGGCAGAGTCTCCTTATCGCCCGCGGCAACAGCGTCGCTACCCTTCTCGAAAGACGCGACCTCAAGTCCCGCCGCCCCCAACGCGTCACGCACGCCGGCGGCGATCGCCATGCTCGTGATCGTCGCGCCGGCCACCGCATCGACGCCGACGTTTTGCTGGTCGACGATGCGCGGGCCCATCCCCGCCACGGCAGCCTGACGAATGCCGTCCGTGTCCACATCATCGAGGACGTCGACAGCGGCGATGGCACCGTTCGAGATCGTCGTAAAGACCGTGATGTCGCCCTTCATGCTCGGCTCGACAGCCGCATACGTCACGGCGCCCGACTCGTCGGCGTGGGCAACGCGAACCTCGCGATGGCCTGCCGCCGCAGCAGCCGCCAGCGCTGTGGCTCCAGCGAGAAGGCCGCGCCTGCTGACGAATGTCCCCTGATGCTGCATGTCGTTCCCCCTTCACAACCCACTGATGTAAGTGAGGCCCGGAACACATCCCCCACGCAACCCGGGGCCTCTTTCGCCCACCAATGGTGCCCGCAGGACGATGACCTGTCCATCGCGGCTTTCGATAGATGATCGACAAGAAGATTGAAAGCGCTCCGTCAACAGCTGGCACAGTGTCGACAGCGCGAAACAAAGCGAGGATAATGGCAGGTAGAGGGCATAGCTGCGTCGGAGCAAGGCATTCAGCACAGCGTCGCTCGCGCCACGGGCCGACGAGTCCGCCCCGGCACCGGGCCAGCGCCAGCGCACGTCCTATCGATTTTCGATACATTGGCATGGGAGGAGCACCCGTGGATCAGATCAGGGGACTCGGCAGACGCGATGCGTGGGCAGGCACCCCCACACGGTCCGGACAGCGCCCCGCATTCACCCCTCCCGTTGACTGGGCGTTGCACGACTTCGGCCCCGACGAGGCCTCCTACGCGCCATGTGCTCACACGCTCTCTGACGTGTTCGCCGACCCGCGCTTCGGGGCCCTTCTCTACCAGCTCTCGCGCCGCGGCATGACGCGCGCGTCGTTTGCCGCACTTCCCATGCCGGCCGGCTGCTCGCCTGACGACACGTGGGCTCTGCTGGCCTCCATCCGCCGGCGGCAAGGCGTCCACTACTACGACACGTGCGCATGGCAGGGACGGCAGGTCTGCCAGTGGTTCACGCCCACGGCGTCCATCCAGTCCATGCTCGCCGACCTCTCAAGCCGAACCCAGGTCGGATCCCGCCTCGACGTCGCTCTGAGCGAGCGGCACGGGCGACGCTTCATCGTCCGCTCCCTCATCGAGGAGGCCGTCGCCGCTCTGTCCTGTGACGGCCTGACGACAGACTACGAGACGGCAAGGGCCATCACGACGGGCGACCGAGCACCCTCGACACCCATCGAACGCCTCGTCGCCAACACGCACGCGTTGCTCACGTCCATCGTTGACCACGACGCCCCAGAGATTACGCCTGACCTCATCGAGCGGATGTACGCGCAGCTCGTCGACGGTGTTGACTTTTCGGGACTGACCTCGGGCATTGCCTGGGGCCAGGAGTGGCCCGAAGATCCCATGACGCGTGAGCAGGCCCTGGCGGAGATCTGTGCCATGGCATCTGGATCCATCAAAGACCCGGCAGAGCACCCCATCGTTATGGGGCAAAAACTCACATGCAAGGTCTGGAAGAATCCCGCTTTTCCCACATGCACCTATATCCTTGGCAGCCTGCTCACACGCCTGTACATGAAACGAGAGGGATACCCCGTGTTCGCCTACATTCCCTCGTCGAGTACGACGCTAGCGTGGAAGAGCGGCAGCTACACGTCGGACAGGGTCGTCCCCTATCATCAAGCAGGTGTCTGTACGGCATTCGACCGCGACTGGACCATGTACTGGGAGTCCTGCCTCTACTTGCTCGTCCAGGAGCTCGACAAGCTGGAAGCATACGTATTCGAGCTCAAGGCGGCCGATGACGCCCTGCTCGCCCGCCTTGCCGATGACCGCTCGTTCAACAAGCGACAGTCCGACGTGCTGCGCCGCTGCATCCTCGCGCCTGACACCGCGCTGCGCATCGAGGAACATCGCGCCACCTACGAGCTGGCATACTCCACGGCGCGCCAGGACCTGCTCGCCCTGACGAAGCTTGGATACCTTGAGATGCGTTACGAGGGAAAGGCCCAGGTGTTCGCTGCGCGCCGCGACCTCAAGCCCACGCTTGCCCGCCGCTACGAGCAGGGATAGCGAGTTGGATCACGACCCGGTAAACCACCGGGAAAGAGCGCGCTGCCAACGTTCTCGGCCCCCAAAACAAGCAAGGCCCCGCATCCCGAGGGACGCAGGGCCTTGTGAGCAAGCACGCTGTATGCGCCGAAAGGCTTACGCAGCGGCGAGAGCCTTCTTGGAGGCCTCGCACAGGTCGGCGAAGGACTGCGGGTCCTCGATGGCCATCTGCGAGAGAACCTTGCGGTCCAGCTCGATGCCGGCCAGCTTGAGGCCGTGCATGAAGTTGGAGTAGTTCATCGCGTTCATGCGGCACGCGGCGTTGATGCGGGTGATCCAGAGCTTGCGGATCTCACGCTTCTTGTTGCGACGATCGCGATAGGCGTACATGAGCGAGTGCTGGACCTGCTCCTTAGCCGCACGGTAGCAGCGCGACTTAGCACCGTAGTAGCCCTTCGCAAGCTTGAGAATGCGACGACGCTTCTTCTTGGCCATAACTGCACGCTTGACACGAGCCATGATCAATCACTCCTTGAAAGACGAAATGCTTGGAATACCGCAGGTGAAAGGTGTCGGCTGACCCTTAGCCCTGCATGACGTGGTTGACGTAGTGACGCTGCGTCGCGCTGGCCAGGGCAGCCTCGTTGCGCAGCTGACGCTTACGCTTCGTCGTCTTCTTCGTGAGGATGTGACGCTTGTTGCGGCGGGCGTGCATGAGCTTGCCGGTGGCCGTCTTGCGGAAGCGCTTGGCAACCGTCTTGTTCGTCTTCATCTTGGGCATTGCTGCTACTCCTTTGTCCTAGGCCGTCGACGTGCGACGACCCCTGTCTCCTGGGCGAAGTCGTGCGTGGCGAGCTCGAGCGTTACTCGGCGTCGTCCTCGGCGGCCTCATCGGCCTCGACGGACGCTGCCTTGCCCGGCTTGCCGGTCGTGCGAAGGGGGGCAACGAGCATGTGCATGTTGCGACCCTCGAGCTTGGGCTGGGCCTCGACCGTGCAGACGTCCTTGAGGTCCTCGGCCAGCTTCTCAAGCATGTTCAAGCCGATCTCGGGGTGGGCCATCTCACGACCGCGGAACATGATCGTGATCTTGACCTTGGCACCGGAGGCGAGGAAGCGCAGGACGTGCTTCTTCTTCGTCTCGTAGTCACCCGTGTCGATCTTCGGTCGGAACTTCATCTCTTTGATGTCGACCCGAACCTGGTTCTTGCGGGCGGCCTTGGCCTTCTGCTCCTGCTCGTACTTGAATTTGCCGTAGTTCATGACACGGCAGACGGGCGGCTCGGCGTTCGGAGCGATCTCGACGAGGTCGAGGCCCTGGTCGTCGGCGACGCGCTGGGCGTCGCGGATGGCAAAGATGCCGAGCTGGCTGCCATCAACGCCGATCAGGCGGCACGTCTGGCTGCGAATCGCCTCGTTGATGCGGGGCTCATCAGACTTAGCTATGCGTAACACCTCCCATTCGATGCCGCTTGGGGCGGCAGGATAAAAAAACTCCCGGGCCGCTCGTGATGGCGGCCCGGGAGAAGATGACGCTCGGATGGTGAGACCTTACGACCCTCATCCGCAAGTATCATGTTTCTACCAGGCAGCTACCGCATGCGGTGCCACAAGGTGGGGATGACGTGCATCCCACTTGGAGTCTGCGTGTCACGACGACACGCGCGAAACCTGATGAACGATACCATGCGGGCGAGGCACAGGCAAGCTTTACGCGCAAGGCATAGCCATATTCACAGGGAGTCGACACGTCGGGCCCTAACGCTCGGCCTCCGCCTCAACGATGTCGATGAGCTCCTGCTGCGAGTGTATTTCGAGCTTGGCGTACACGTTGCGCACGTGCGTCTTCGCCGTGCTGCGCGACACGACCATGCGCTCCATGATGGCCTGCGTGCTGCGCCCATGCGCCAGCAGTTCGAGCGCCTCCGCCTCGCGCGGCGTGAGCCCCCGGTCGGCTGCCACGCGCGCGCTCGCCTGCGCGAGGACGTCCACCGACGAGGCCGCCTGCGGCTCCACGACGACCTCCTCGACCGTGCGCACCGTCTCATCGAGGTCGAACACGGCGGGCGCGAGCACGTTGTAGGCGACGAAGGCGAACACGACGACGGCGAGCAGCAGCGCGAACATACCCGGATCGCTCGCCAGCACCGCGTTGGCCGCGATGCCAAGCTGCGCGCCCGCGACGCTTCCCAGCGCGTTGGCGCCGCCCACGAACAGTGCCACCGGCAGGGCGCCGACGGGGTTGCGCGTGCCGAGGGCCGCCACGAGCAGGAACACGAGCATGCGCGTGAGATCGCCACCGGCGCGCAGCACGACGTTCGCGAGCGCCGGCAGCTCCGCGACGCTGGCGACGAGCGGGTTGACGAGCAGGAACCCCGCCAGCACGCACAGCATCGTCGCCTTGTAGAACGCGTCGAGCCGCACGACGTGCCCGCACGCCAGCACCACCGCCACGAGCAGCGCTGGCACGCATGCCAGGATCGTGCCCTGCGGCGTGTCGTCAACGCTCGAAAACGTCATGGCAAAGCCGAACGACATCTTGAGCAGCACGAGCGTCACGAACAGCGCACTGGACAGCGAGAGGAACGAGCGGGGGTTCGTCACCTGCAGCTCGACGATGGGAGGCGCCGCGATCGTGCGCTCAACGAGCGGGGCCGTCGGCCGGTAGAGCAGCGCCAGCACGACGAGGGCCGACGCCCAGAACAGCAGCCACTGGGCCCCGAGCGGCAGCAGCGACGCCGCGAGCTCCAGCGCGTAGCTCAGCGCCCAGCCGGAGCACAGGGCCGTCAGCGTCGAACGCAGCCCGTGCCCCTGTGCGAGACGGACGAGCAGCAGACAGGCAAGCGTTCCCGCCCACGTGGAGCCGATGCCGCGCACGCACACGGCGCCCACGAGCAAGCCCGGGCTGTCGAACTGCAGGGCGATGCCCACGAGCGGGACGCCGGCGACGAGGGCAACGCCCGCGACGACGAGGGCGCGCCGCGGGGCAAACAGGGCCGGCCGGCGTGTCGCGACCACGTATAGCGCGAGCGCGAGCGCGGCAGCAAAGACGGAGCCGAAGTCTTTCGCCAGGGAGAAGGTGGTGACGAACTGCGGGTAGATGGCCGTGTTCAACAGCATGATGCCCATCTGGTACAGGCCGAGCACCACGACGGAGAGCCACCATAGAGGGGCGCGCAGGGTCGAGGAAAGCATCGCGCGCTCCCCGCCAGGCAGTGGGCTTGCGACGCCGGCAGACGAAGCCGTCGCAGCAGGGGCGCCCAGGTCGTCGCGAACACACCTGCGCGTCTCACGGTGCCCGCCCTCGCCCATATCCTTCGCCCCCTCTCGCCGTACGCACATCCCGATGCGTCGTAGTTTACCAGGGGTCGACCGATGAAAACCGCAGGTCGCGCAAATCGACCCGAGAGGATGAGGACAGGGTGAGCCCCGATGACAGCCAGACAAAACCGCAGGTAGATTGATTCGTCCTGCCAGGTCGAGGCGCAGGAGGCCGCACATGGGCACACTGATGCCTGGCACGCAGCGAGAGGCAGGCGCCGCGCCCCCTCTCGCACACGAACTCACTCACCTGCACATCATCACACGAAAGGAAGGCTCTACCCATGGAACTCACCCGCCGCTCGTTCGTCGCTGGCACCGCCGCCACGGCCGCCCTCGCCGGCGTCGCCTCCACCGCCACGCTCGCCGCCGCCCCCAGCGTCGCCGAGGCGAAGGCCCCCGTCGAGGACACGTCGTCCTGGCTGGGCGAGGCCCCCGAGATCGCCGAGTCCGACATCGTCGAGACACGCGAGTGCGAGCTGCTCATCGTCGGCGCCGGCAACGGCGGCATGCCCGCCGCCGCCACGGCCGCAGAGCTGGGCATGGACTTCATCATCGCCGAGAAGAGCGCCATGGTGGCAGGCACGCGTGGCTGGCTCGGCGCCGTGAACTCGCACTACCTCACGGAGCAGGGCCTCGAGGACAGCAAGGGCCAGGTCCTCAACGAGCTCACCCGCTACGCCTCGGGCAAGTGCGACCAGCGCGTCTGGAAGGTCTGGATCAACGAGTCCGCCGCCATGATCGACTGGCTCGACGAACTGTACGCCCCGCTCAACGTCACGTGCCAGCTCGACGTCAACAACCAGGACCCGACGGGCGGCACGATGTACTACATCCCGCGTACCGAGCACTTCTACGCGGGCGAGGATGGCAAGCGCCCCGACCGCAACGCGCTGTTCGAGCGCTACATCAACAGCCTGGGTTTCGGCGTGAGCTATGAGACGACCCTCGTTAAGCTCGAGCGCGAGGAGGGCGGCCGCGTCACCGGCGGCATCTTCGAGACGGCCGACGGCTACGTGCGCATCAACGCGTCGGCCGGCGTGCTGCTGACGACGGGCGGCTACCCGGCCAACCCGCAGATGTGCCAGGAGCTCTCCCCCATCATCGACCGTGTCGTGTCTCTGGCCTACTTCAACACGAACGACACCGGCGACGGCATCAAGGCGGCCATGTGGGTCGGCGCGCAGATGGACGAGGACCCCGCCCCCATGCTGTTCAACCGCGGCCTCGTCAAGCCCGGTGAGAACGCCGGCTATGTCGACAAGGAGGCCGGCACGTTCGCCGGCGTCGGCAAGCAGTACAACATCGGATCGCAGCCCTTCATGAAGGTCGCCCGCGACGGCCGCCGCTACGGCAACGAGTCCATGCCGTACGACTTCGACCTCAACGCGATCGCCGAGCAGCCCGGCGGCGTGTTCTGCCAGGTGTTCGACGCCAACGCCAAGGAGGACATCGTCCGCTTCAACACGATCGGCTGCTCGCGCCAGATCCAGCAGCAGCTCGCTGGCCACGAGGGCACGCTCGAGGAGTTCTTCGCCGACAAGCTCGAGGACGGCACGATGTTCATGGCCGACACCATCGAGGAGCTCGCCGACAAGCTGGGTTTCGAGGGCGAGGCGCGCGACAACTTCCTTGACGAGGTCGAGCGCTACAACGGCTTCTACGACGCCCAGGAGGACGAGGACTTCGGCAAGGAGGCCTATCGCCTGTCCGCCATCCGCACGGCCCCGTTCTTCGGCGCGTGGTACGGCGCCAGCTTCCTGACGACGGTCGACGGCCTGCGCATCAACGAGGACATGCAGGTCATCGACATGGAGGACAAGGTCATCGACGGTCTGTACGCCGCCGGCGACTGCTCGGGCAGCCTGTACGCCAACAACTACCCCGAGCTCGTCGTCGCCAACGCCTGCGGCCGCACCGTGACGTTCGCCCGCCACGCCGTGCGCCACATCGCCGAGGTCGCCGGCTACGACATCGAGAACGTGACGATGGGCGACATGGCCTTCGAGGCGCCCGCGGCCTCCGCCGAGGGCGACGCTCCCGCCGCTGACGCAGGCGCCGTGGCCGATGGCACGTACGAGGGCGCCGGTAAGGGCATCGGCGGCGACGTGCCCGTGACCGTGACCGTTGCCGGCGGGAAGATCACCGAAGTCGTCGTCGGCGAGAACGCCGAGACGGCCGGCATTGGCTCGAAGGCCATCGAGCAGCTGCCCGCGGCCATCGTCGAGGCCAACGGCACGGCCGGCGTCGACGCGGTGTCCGGCGCGACCGTGACGAGCAAGGCCATCTTCGCGGCCGTCGACGCGGCGCTCGCCTCCGCGAAGTAAGGAGGGCGCGGGGATTTGAACCCTCGCTAGCGGCACTCAAGCAAGAACAGGCCAGCAGGCGGCCGTCCGGAGAAGGCCGGGCGACCGCCTTTTTGCGCGTGCGGGAGCCTGTTTGTCCTGGCAGCACCCACGCTTAGAGCGCTCATTTGTTGGGGCCGTCTCCCATTTTGTTACGCACGGCTTACAGAGACGCGACGCGAAAGTGGGCGTTTCCTTGCACGGGAGCGATAGGGTGGGCCGCGCACCACAACGTTGCGCACTCCCCCTGTCGAAAGGACGCCCCCCATGCTCAAGTACCGCATCTCTGCCGCCATCGCCTCCGTCGCCTTCGCCGCCAGCCTCGGCGGCGTCGCGCTGGCCGCCGAGCCCGCAGCCTCCGCCGCGACCGAGACGGCTGCCGCCACGTCGCAGGCCTCCGACGCCGGCGCCGCGCCCACCATCGAGAGCCAGACGCTCGGCATGGAGAAGCTCGGCAACGCCCGCCAACTCGGCGGTTACGTGGGCGCCGACGGCAAGGTCGTCAAGGACGGGCTGCTCCTGCGCACGGCCAAGCTCGCCGACGCCACGCAGGCAGACCTCGACAAGCTCGTGAGCGAGTACAACCTGGGCTACGTCGTGGACTTCCGCACGACGGCAGAGCGCGCCCAGGCGCCCGACCCCGAGATCGACGGCATCGAGAATGTCTGGTGCTCCATCATCGACGAGGACTCCGCGCTCGGCGGCATGGCGAGCGGGGCGGCGAGCAGCGCCAGCGATACCGAGTCCAGCACGCAGGCCGACAAGGGCGCGAGCGGCGACCAGAAGAGCGCGGCCGTCGTCGGAGGCAGCGCGGCAGCGGCGGGCAGCGCGACGAGCGACTCCGCGCAGGCCGACCCGCAGGCCGTCCTCGCCGCGACGGTGCAGCAGCTCGTAGGCTACGCGAAGACGATGGACCTCTCGGACATGTACGTCGACATCGCGGACAGCGCCCACTCCCAGCAGGGCTACCGCCAGTTCTTCGACGTGCTGCTCAACAACAAGGACGGCAAGGCCGTGCTGTGGCACTGCACGGCCGGCAAGGACCGCGCCGGCCTCGGCGCCGTGCTCGTGCTGTCGGCGCTGGGCGTCGACCGCGAGACGGCGCTCGAGGACTTCGACCTCACGAACGCGTTCAACGAGCAGAGCATCGACGCCATGGTGCAGGTCGCCCAGGCGCAGGGCTACTCCGACGACGACATTCAGGCCGTCCGCGACCTGGCCGGCGTCAACCGCGCCTACATGGAGAAGGCGCTCGACCACATCGACGCCACGTACGGCTCGATGCACGACTACCTCGTGAACCAGATCGGCCTCACGGAGGACGAGATCGCCCAGCTCCAAGAGATGTACCTGGCGTAAAGATCGCGCCATCGAGCGCCGCGAGTCGCCTTGCGGCAAGAATGCCGTCCAGTGCGGCAAAACCGCGAGGCGCCTGACAAGAATGCGCGCTGGTGCGGTACGAGAGGGGGCGCAAGAGGGGCATTTCGCCCTCTCGCGCCCCCTTTTTGCGAGCGCCCCTCGTTGCGAAGAAGCCGTACCTGCGGGTTTGATGCACGCCAGGTACCACCGAGCCGCGCGCCCGCCGCACTAGCGGCGATTCTTGTCAGCGCCCCTTCCGAGATGCCACACTTGCCGCGATTCTTGCCAGCGCCGCGCTCCGGCAGCCGCAGCACGGCCGATTCTCTGCACGCGAGGAGGCCACCCACGGCCAGGAATCGGACCTGTGTATCGCGCACACTCCCCGGGGAGGCCGGCGATATCCGCCCGCACGGTCACCACCTGCGGCTTTTACGACGGAGGCGCCCCCGAGAGCCGCAATGCGGTCCCCGAAGGCGCCTCCACCCGTTCACGAGCTCGGTTCCTGGCCGCGAAGCGCCGCGCTGCGAACAAGCTCGCAGCCCAGCTCGGCAGCGCGCGCCAAATCGCGGGGAAACTGCTCCTCACGCACCTTGCGCTTGTGCTCGCCGTCGAACATGCCGCTCTCATAGCGCTCGTAGTGGTCGAACTGCAGTGTGTCGCAGACGTGCAGTGCCCGACAGGAGCCGAGCACGTCCGCAAGAACGTGCTCCATCGGTTGCAGGGAGGAGCGATAGTCCTGCCGCTGCATGCTCGACCGATCGACGTTCATCGTGTAGACGAACGCTGCCGGGAGGTATCGCTCGAGCATGCTCCTCACATCGCGGCGATACGAGTAGAGCGGGAAAAGCAGCCTTTCCAAGAACGATCGCATCGCGCCCGTGATTCCCTGAAAGTAGATCGGCGAGCCGAACACAACGGCGTCAGCGTTTAGCACGCGCTCGATCAGCCCGGTGGCGTCGTCGCGCAAGGCGCATCGCCCCAAGCTCCGACCATCGCGCAGCTTGCACGCGAAGCAGCTGGCGCACCCCGTAAACCTCAGCCCAGCGAGATGCGCCAGCTCCGTACGGGCCCCCTGACCAGCCGCTCCCTCCAACACGGCATCCAACACCTGGGCCGTGTTCCCCCGTCTCCGAGGACTCCCGTTGATGGCAATGACGAGCGGGGTGCCCATCGCGCGACCCCGCCCTAGAGCAGGCCGTCAACCAGGTACATCCCCATGATGAACGCGGGGCAGCATCCGAGCGGGTTCGTCTGCGAGCCGTGCGCTGTGATGTCGCCCGCCGCGTATAGGCCGGGAATCGGCTCGTGGGCGCCGTTGAGAACCGCGCCTTCCTCCGTCGTCGTCAGGCCCGAGATCGTGTAGCCCACCAAAGGCACCGTCTCGACCGCATAGTAGGGAGGCGTGTCGAGCGGCACGAGATAGTCGCCGCCCTTGCCGAAGTCCGCGTCCTCGCCAGCGGCACACATCTCGTTGTACGCGCGCACCGTCTCGATAAACGCGTCCCTGTCAACCGCGAACTCGGCGCCGTCGTCGATGTGGTGCGCCACCATCTGCTCGGCAAGCTCCTCGAGTGTGTCGGCCTTGTACACCCAGCCGCGCTCGACCTCGGCCTCGTTGTCCTCCGACCACTGGTAGACGTCGCGCGTCTTGGCGTAGCTCCAGTTGAGATTGCCCTCGTCCTGAATCCACAGGCGATGCGTACTCGGGATCTTCGCGTCGTAGACCGTCCACATCGGCAGGTTCGTGTAGTGGAGATACGACGGAGCCGACGTGCGCTCCCACGGTTGGAACGGCAGGAACGAGTGGTCGTGCATGAAGTTCACCGACTCGTCCATGAATCGCTTGCCCGCGGCGTTGACAAAGATGCGCGACCACAGGGCCGTGTCACCGTTAGACATGGGGTCGTTGAGCACCATGCCCTCGCCCAGCTCCTCGCTCGGCTTTGCCATGGCCCAGCAGAACCACTCAAAAGCGCGCGAAACGTTCTCGAACGTGACGGCGCCCGCCTGGGAAGCCAGGAAAATGCCGTCACCCACCTCGCTCGCCGGGCAAGCCGGGGCGTACGGAAGGGCGTACTCGTGAATGCCCCGGAACAGCTCGGCATCGCCAGCGTAGTTACCCGTGCAAAGCAGCACGCCGCGCGTCGCACCGATGGCCTTCCGCTCGCCTTCGACCTCGGCGATGACGCCCGTAACGCGGCCGGCTCCGTCCTGCACGAGCTGGGTCGTCGTCACCTCGAAGTGCAGCGTCAGACCATCGAGATCCTTCACCGCGTCGTACGCCGTCTTCCAGATGTCGTAGCTGCCGTTCGCCCAGCGATACGTACCGGCAGACTCGGCGAGTTCAAGGCCGTTGTCGATGATCCACTGCGCCGAGGTCACCGTGTCGGCCTTCATGCGGTCACGCAGCTCCTCACTGAACTGACCGTGGGAGAGGACGGGATAGGCGTCGCAGAAGTCGACGCCACCGAACAGGCCGTGCGCACAGGAGAATGCACCGCCAGCATGGGCCTCGTCGCACTTCTCCAGAGCGATGACCGTCAGACCATCGTTGTCGATGAGCGCCCGCTTGATGGCGCCCAGGCCGGAAGCGCCAATGCCGAGCACCACGAAGTCCGCCTGCTCATCCCACGCCACGTCCTCCGCCTTGGCCGCTTCCGCAGCAAAGGCCCGAGAGGCGCCAACCCCCGCGAGCGCGACTGCAGCAGTGCAAGCACCTGCAGCCTGGGAGACAAACTGACGACGCGTCGTTTCGCATGCCATGATGAAATCCCCTTATCACCGTACATCCCAAGGCCCGCGCCGCCTCCAGCGGAGTCATGCATGGGCCATCTGTCGAGGACGTACGATGGGGTTTGCAGCGGCTACAAGGTCAAGCCACGCAGCCGCAAAGCCATGGAGGATCAGTGAACTTGCAGGTAAAAAAGGCCGCTGACGGCGCCTGCAGTATGCAAGCAAGTACCGGCTACGCTTCAGCGGGAGCCACTGGAAGCCACAGGCGCACGAAGTAGCGCGCGCCGCCCTCGGGCAGGCGTTGCAGGTAGAGAAAGTGGCCGTAGACGTCGCCCGCACACGCCAGACCCCGCTCCGAAAGCCAGGCGAACGGCCTATCGAGCAGGGCAAGGTCGTCCGTCCCGTTGGGATATGAGAACGTCGCGCACAGGCAGGACGGACCCTCGGGGATGTCATGGATGTACGCGTAGATGTCAGCGTCGCGCTCGACGGGGGCGTTGGGGCAGGGCTGGTCGCTCATGCGCACGCGCCGGGCAACGAAGCCCTGTCCCTCCCGACGGAACCAGATGCCGAAAAACGAGAGGGGCACGGTATCGACCCAGCGATCCATGACACGCTTAGGCAGGTCAGAGGGATCGTCGTACGGCTCCAGGACACGCAGGCGAGGGCAGGTCCCCAGCTCGAAGCGCCCCTCGACCGCCTGTGCCGTGCGCCCGATGGCCCGGGCGGTCAGCTTTTCGATGCGGGCGAGCTCGTCGCGCAGGTTCTGCAGGTGAGTCTCCATCAAGCTGACGGCATCGGCCGGCTCGGCGCGCAGCATCTCGCGCACCTGGGGCAGGTCCATGCCAAGCTGCCGGTAGCACTGGTACTGGTAGAGCGTATAGAGGTCGTCATCGCCAAAGAAGCGGTACCCCGTCTCGTCGTCGTGCTCGGGGCAGACGAGCCCCTCGCGTTCGAGGAAACGCACGCCGCTGCTCGAAATGCCAACCTGTCGAGCCACATGGCTCACCGTTCGTCTGCGCATGGCCATCCCCTTGCTCCCCTGCTTGCGAACAGCATAGCCGACAAGGGATGACGGGGCGAGTGCCACACCACGGTAAGTCAAGCCTCGCCGCATGGCATCCCCGCAAGCTCCGCGCGGCCGCTTCTCCGCACGCGAGGTGGGAATCCACGGCCGGAAATCGGGCTCGTGTATCGCGCACACTCCCCGGAGAGGTCATCGGCGCTCGCCCACAAGACGACTGCCTGCGGCTTTCACGACGGAGGCGCCCCCGGGAGCCGCGATGCGGTCCCCGAAGGCGCCTCCACCCGTTCACGAGCGCGATTGCTGGCCGCGAAACGCCGCGCGGCGCGCAGGGACGCCACCCAGCCGCGGCGTCTCCTCTACTTGCCCGGCTTCCAATCGGCGGCCTTGCTGGCGGCGAAGGCGGCCTCGGACGCCTCGACCTCGGTGAGGATGTCCCCAAAGAACGGCGTCTCGTCGAACGTCGCGAAGTAGTCGGCCGGCGTCTCGGCACGGCGGATCATCTTGAACGAGCCGTCCTCCTGCAACAGCACCTCGGCCGAGCGCAGCTTGCCGTTGTAGTTGTAACCCATCGCAAATCCGTGCGCGCCTGCGTCGTGGATGAACAGCAGGTCACCCATGTCGATCTTGGGCAGCTGGCGGTCGATGGCAAACTTGTCGGAGTTCTCGCACAGACCGCCCACGATGTCGTACGTGTGGTCGCACGGCTCGTTCTCCTTGCCGAGCACCGTGATGTGGTGGTAGGCGCCGTAGATAGCCGGGCGCATCAGGTTGGCGGCGCAGGCGTCACAGCCGATGTACTCCTTGTAGATATGCTTCTCGTGGATGGCCTGGGTCACGAGCGCCCCGAACGGCGCGAGCATGAAGCGCCCAAGCTCCGTGAGGATGGCGATGTCGTCCATGCCCGCCGGCACGAGGATGCGCTCGTAAGCCTTGCGCACGCCCTCGCCGATGACGGCGATGTCGTTGGCCGGCTGGTCGGGGCGGTAGTCGACGCCCACTCCGCCCGACAGGTTGATGTAGCCGATGTGCACGTCAGCCGCCTTGGCCACGCGCACAGCCAGCTCGAACAGCTGGGAGGCAAGCTCAGGGTAGTAGTCGTTCGTCACGGTGTTGCTCGCGAGGAACGCATGGATGCCGAACGTCTTGGCGCCCGCGGCCTTGAGGCGCGTGAACGCCTCAATCATGTCGGCCTCACCCATGCCGTACTTGGCCTCGCCGGGGTTGTCCATGATGCCGTTGCCCAGCTCGAACACGCCGCCGGGGTTGTAGCGGCAGAAGATCGTCTCGGGAACGTCGGCGACCTGCTCGAGGAAGTCGACCATCGTGGGGTCGTCCAGGTTGATGATGGCGCCGAGGCGATGGGCCTCGTACATGTCGAGCGCCGGCGTCTCGTTGGAGCTGAACATGATGTCGTGGCCGGTGAAGCCACACGCCTTGGACAGCGCGAGCTCCGTGTAGCTCGAGCAGTCGACGCCGCAGCCTTCCTCCTGCAGGATCTTGAGCAGGTAGGGGTTGGGCGTGGCCTTCACGGCAAAGTACTCGCGAAAGCCGGGATTCCAGGCAAAGGCGGCGTTCACGGCGCGGGCACGGGCGCGGATGCCGGCCTCGTCGTAGAGGTGAAACGGCGTCGGGATCTCCGCGGCGATCTCGCGGGCCTTCTCGAGCGTGACGAATGGCTTCTTCTCCATGGGCGGAGCTCCTTTACTAGCGAGGCGGGGCAAGGCAGGACGGTCCGCCGATGCGGCAGACGACCCTAGCGGGCGGCGATGGCCTCGATCTCGAGGCGGCAGCCACGCGGCATCGTGCCGACCTCGACGGCGCTACGGGCGGGGCAGGGCTTGGGGAAGCGCGCCTCGTACACGGCGTTCATCGCAGCGAAGTCGCCCATATCGTGCAGGAACACCGTCGTCTTCACGACGTCGGCCAGCGTCAGGCCGGCCTGCTTGAGGATGGCCTCGATGTTGGAAATGGACTGCTCTGCCTGCTCGGAGATGTCGGCGGATACCTCGCCCGTCGCGGGGTTGATGGGCAGCTGGCCGGAGACGAACACGAGGCTGCCGGCGTCGATGCCCTGCGAGTAGGGGCCGAGGGCGGCGGGCGCGTCCGTCGTAGCAATGGCGTTCTTCATAGGGGCTCTCCTTGTGAGAAAGGGCCCGTCCCCCTCGGGGGAACGGGCCCGCGTGGCCTGTCGTTGCACAGTGTACTCGAGCGGGTGTTTCGAATCGGAGGCTACACCAAATCGATGCCCTGCACCGCATCGTAGCCGTGTTCGCCCGTGCGCACCTTGACCGCCTCCGCCACGTCGTACACGAAGATCTTGCCGTCGCCGATGTGTCCGGTGTAGAGGGCGCGGCGCGCGGCGCGCACAACGTCTTCCACCGGCACCTTCGCGACGACGATGTCCACCTGCACCTTGGGGATCATGTCATCGACGACCGGCACACCACGGTACATGCCGCGGGCGCCGCGCTGGGCGCCGTAGCCCATGACGTGTGAGATCGTCATGCCCGTGACGCCGATCTCGCCCAGCCCCTCCTTGAGCGCCCCGAGACGCGCGGGCTTCGTGATGATGCGCACCTGGCGCAGCGGCGGGCGGCCACCCGCGGCCCCCGCAGGAACGGCAGGCGCGCCCAGCTCCAGCGGGATGGCCTGCGAGGGAGGCACGTCGCGCACAACCTTGGGGGACGTCCCGTCCTCGCCGCCGAGCGCCGGCAGGAACTCGGAGAACGCGTTGTCGATCGAGGGGTTGGACATGCCGAGGCCGATGGCCTCCTCCGGGCCCGTCACGCGCACGGAGCCGGCCTTCTTCGTGATAGAGAGCGCCACCCAGCCCACGACGGCGGCCCAGGCCGCCACAACGACCGCCCCGAGGAGCTCGACGCTGAACAGCCCCGCGCCGCCTCCCATGACCAGGCCAGAGCCGCTTGCGAACAGGCCGCACGCCAGCAGGCCGAGCACGGCGCTGAACCCGTGCACGGCGACGCTGCCCACCGGGTCGTCGACCCGGAAGCGGCGCTCGACGTACTCGATGCCGAACACGCTGACGAGGCCTGCCAGAGCGCCCACGACCAGCGCCCACACCGGCAGCATGACGTCGGCGCCCGAAGAACAGGCCACGAGCCCGCCGATGAGCGCGTTGAGCACGACGGGCACGTCGCAGCTGCCGTAGCGCACCGACGTCGCGATGAGCGCCGTGAGTCCCGACACGACGGCGGCCACGACCATGTTCAGGAACGCGACTCCCAGCGCATCGAGAGACGCCGTGCCAAAGCTCAGCGTGCACACGCCCATGAGGCCAAACCAGCCAAAAAAGATGACGAAGACGCCGACGGCCTGCAGCCCGATGCTCTGCCCGGGGATGGCCTGCGGGCGCCCCGCGTCGTCGTACTTGCCGGAGCGCGCCCCCACGAGCATGGCAGCGACGAGCGCAACCGTCCCGCCGACGAGGTTGAGCGACGCCGTGCCGGCGAAGTCGTGGAATCCCATCTGGGCCAGGAAGCCGTTGCCCCACGTCCAGTTGGATGCCATAGGGTAGATGAGCAGCGCGAGCACGATGCTGTAGACCACGTGGCACGCGATGCTCGCGCGCTCCGCGATCGTGCCCGCCACGATGTTCGCGCACACGGCGCAGACGAGCGCCTGGCTCAGCACGAACAGCGACGAGGGCACGCCGTCGGGCAGCGTCGGGCCGTAGCTTCCGAGCGAGAAGAAGTCGAGCACGCCGAAGAAGCCGCCCGTCCCGCCAAAGAACAGGCCATATCCCAGGAACATGAACGTCAGGATGGACGTGAACGTCACGAGCAGGTGTCGCACGACGACGCCCTGCGTGCTCTTCGATCGCGTCGAGCCGATATCGAACAGCAGGTACCCGCCCACCATGAACAGGACGAGCGCGCTGCCCAGCACGATCCAGACGGTGTCTGCAGTGATGTGAGGCACCTCTGATCACTTCCTTTCGAGCGAAACGTCCGAGACCGGGCGGCCGGGCGTGCACGCGCACGGCCCGCCCAGGGCCGCAGGGCCCAGGCCTCCCGCACGTCGCGGGAGGCCCTGCCTCGGTCCAGCGCCAACCAAAAAGAGGATGTGGGAACGCGTCGACTACGACAGCTCGACCTGCGTCGCCTCGGCGTCGGCGATCTCCATCGGGTGAAGGACGCGGCGCAGGAACTCCTGCGTGCGCTTCTCCTTGGGATTAACGAGCACCTCGGAGGGCGTGCCCTGCTCGACGATGACGCCGCCAGCCATAAAGACGACGCGCGTGGCAACCTCGCGGGCGAACGCGATCTCGTGCGTGACGATGACCATCGTGATGCCCGTCTGCGCGACGGCGCGGATGACGCCGAGCACCTCGCCGACGAGCTCGGGGTCGAGCGCCGACGTCGGCTCGTCGAACAGGATGACGTCGGGGTTGAGGATGAGGGCGCGGGCGATGCCGGCGCGCTGCTGCTGGCCGCCCGAGAGCTGCGAGGGGTAGTAGTCGTAGCGCTCGGACAGGCCCACCTTGTCAAGCACGGCCTTTGACTGACGTTCGGCGTCGGCCTTCTGCACGCCCTTGACGGTGACGAGGCCCTCCATGACGTTCTGCAGGATGGTCTTGTTGGCGAACAGCGCGTAGTTCTGGAAGACCATCGCCGTCTTGCGCCGCAGCTCAATGACGTCGGACTTGCTATGCTTCTTCGCGTCGAGCGTGAAGCCGTTGACGGTCACCGTGCCCTCGTCGGCCTCGTCGAGAAAGTTGATCGTGCGCAGAAACGTCGTCTTGCCCGAACCGGACGGGCCGAGGATGACGACGACCTCGCCTTTCTTCACCTGCAGGTCGATGCCCTTGAGCACGTGGTTGTCGCCGAACGACTTGCGGATGCCGTGCAGCTCGAGCATGTAGTCCTCTGCCATGGTTTCGTCCTCTCTCTATGCCGTCGCTGCCGCGGGACGCTTCGCGCCGCCGTCCGTGCCGGAAGCGCTCTTCGCCAGGGCCTTGGGCTGGGACCTGCCCGTGCGGAACTGGCCCGCCCTGCGCTCGATGACGCGGAAGATGCGGTTGATGATATAGCTCAGAACCTCATAGATGATCGTCGTGAGCACATATGCCTCCAAGTAGGCATAGCTCTGGTTCGCCGCGACGATGCTCGTCGCCATGATCTCGTGGACACCGACGAAGTAGGCCAGAGACGTGCCCTGCAGCAGGCCGACGAACAGGCCGTTGAGGTTGGGAATGGCGCTCACGATAGCCTGAGGCAGGATGACACGCACCATGGCCTGCGACTTCGTCATGCCAACCGCGTAGGCAGCCTCGAGCTGGACGCGGTCGACCGAGGCGATGGCCGCGCGGAACACCTCGGAGGCGTAGGCGGACTGGTTGAGCACGAACGTGACGATGGCGAACACGATGGAGGGCACGGCCGCGATGTTGACCTCGAGGCCGATGGACAGGAAGTAGTTGTAGAGCACAACCGGCATGAGGTAGTACATCACGTAGAGCAGCACGACCTCGGGCACGGAGCGCATCAGGGACACGAAGACGGTCACGAGCTGGCCGAGCACGGGGATGTGGTTCACGCGGCACTCGGCCATGAGGAAGCCAAGCAGCCAGCCCAGCGGCGCGGCCACGATGACCATGAGCAGCGTCACGGGCACGGCCTGGAGCACGAGCGGGAACGTCTCGAATATGAAGCCGGCGTCAAACGTCATGGGTATCAGCCTCCCTCTCGCCTAGGCCCGCGCTGGGCGGCGGCTGCGCGTGGCGCCGCGCTCGAGGCCTGCGAACACGAGCATGATCACGACGCACACGACCCAGTAGATGACGGCGACGGCCACGTAGAGCTCGAGGCGATAGGCGCCGTAGTTGGCGGCCGACACGACGTTGGCGCGGCCCATCATGTCGATGACGCCGATGGAGAACGCAAGCGACGTCTCCTTGAACAGCATGATGAGGTTGTTGCCGAACAGCGGGATGGCGACGACGACGGCCTGCGGCAGGATGACGCGGCGCACGGCCTGGGCCGGCGTCATGCCGACCGCGAGGCAGGCCTCCATCTGCGTCTTGGGAACGGTCAGGTAAGCAGAGCGCATCATCTCGCCCATGTTGGCGCTCGCGATGAGAGAAAGGGCGGCGATGATGAAGTTCATCTTCGTGGCGCTCGCGATGTTGATGCCCACCGTCGCGAGCAGCACCTGGGGCAGCGCGAAGTACAGCAGGAATATCATGACGAGCGCCGGGATGCCGCGCATGAACGAGATCCAGCCACGGGCGATCACCTGAGCCCAGCGCTTCTTGCTGAGCTGCGCCAGCGCCACGAGGAACCCGAGCACGAGCGAGATCGCCAGCGTCGCAAACATGATGACCATCGTCGTGGGAAACGCTTGGAGCACGTTCAGGATGAACCCCGGGATCCTCTCCGGGTACACCACGTACGTCATGGGATGTCACATCCTCTCACGGGACCTCGCGACCGACACGTCGCCGGACGAGCCCTAGTCGGCCGACGAGGAGGCGGCGTCCTTCTCGGACGAGGCAGAGGCGCCACGCGTCTCGCCGTCCGCAGCCGAGGAGGCCGCGCCAGCCGTCTTCGCCTGGGCGAGCAGCTCGTTGTCGGAGAGCACGCCGGCATACTTCGAGAAGACGTCTGTCCCGTCGAACCACTTCTGCGAGAGCTCGGCGAGCGAGCCGTCCTCCTTGGCCGTCTCGAGCGCAGCCGCCAAGTCGTCGCAGAGCTCCTGGTTCTTCTGGGACACCATGTAGTAGCAGGACTCGGTCAGCACGACGTCGGTGTGGTCGACCTCGACGCTTGCCGCCTTGACGAGGTCATCGAAGCCCGCCTCGTACACGAGGTAGCCGTCGGCCTGGCCGTTGGCGACCATGCGGATGTAGTCGGCCCCGGTCGAGGAGTCGTACTCCTTGAGGACGACGGCCTTGTCGGGGTTCTCCTCGTTGTAGGCCTTGAGCATGCCGTACTCGTACGTCACAGGCGACGTCACGATCGTCTTGCCCGCCATGTCCTCCATGGTCTTGAGGCCCGAGCCCTTGGCGACGACGAACTCCATTGGCGTCAGCACATAGGGCTCGTCGGGGAACAGGAACTTGGAGCGGCGGTCGTCGTTGGGAACGAGGCAGCACGACACCATGTCGCACGAGCCGGACTGCAGTGACGAGATCATCGTGTTGAAGTCCATGGCATCGAACTTAAACGTGTACTTGCCGCCGAGCTTCTCCTCGCACAGCTTGAGCGACTCGACGTCGTAGCCCGCGATGGTCGAGCCGTCGGCCTCCAGGTAGCAGAACGGCTTGTTGGCGTTCATGACGACGATCTTTATCTCCTTGCCGCCCGTGGAGCCCGCCGTCGCGCTGTCGGAGGACGCCGGAGCCGTCTCGCCCGACGTGTCGGCGCCGCAGCCAGGCAGGACGGCCATCAGGCCAGCACCGACCAGCGTGGCCCCGGCAGCCTTGAGAAAGCCGCGACGGGACAGTCCCTCTGCGCACGAGCCCTTCTTGCCGCCATACACCGCGTTGTCCATGGGGCCCTCCTTTGCATCGACATCGTCTGGGTCTGCCGGAACCTCATCCGAGGGGGCTCCGGCTGGCCTCCGATTACGACAACAATGCTAGGAGCGCCCCGTTTCGCGCATGTGTCAGCCCCATTCCCAGCAGCGTAACGTTCGAGGCCAATCGCGTTGCGAAAACCCAACTCCCCTGTTAACGAGGGGTGTCAGGCTTCGAAACGCGGGCCCCGGGCACACGCGGCACCGAGCGGCGCAAACGCAAGGGGGCGCGACACCCCTGAGAGGGATGCCGCGCCCCGATAGGAAGCGTCGCAATGATGGATGGCACGAAAACGAGCTCGCTACTCCTTGCCCAGCTCGTCAAGGGCGTCACACAGGCGCGTGAGAGCCTCGCGCAGGACCTCGGTGGGGCAGGCGATGTTGAAGCGCTCGAAGCCGGAGCCCGCCTCACCGAACAGGTAGCCCTCGTCGAGGAACAGGTACGCCTTCTCATGCATGAACTTCTCGAGCTCCTCGTTGCTCATGCCCAGGTAGCGGAAGTCGACCCACTGCAGGTACGTGCCCTCGAGCTCGAACACGTGGGCCTTGGGCGCGCGCTCGCCCAGCATGTCGACGAACAGCTGGTGGTTCGTCGCCAGGACGTCGCGCAACTCGTCGAGCCAGTCCTCGGCACCGTTGTACACGGCCGCGCACACGGGGTAGGCGAAGGCGTTGAGCCCCATGAGGCCGTTCTCCGTCATCGCCACCTTGATGTAGCGCTCGCGCAGCTCCTTGCCGGGGATGAAGATGTTGGAGCACTGCAGGCCCGCCAGGTTGAACGTCTTGGACGGCGCCGTGCACACGACGACGCGGTCGAGCTTGTCGGCCGGCACGACCGTCGCGCTGACCGTGTGCTCGTGGCCCGGCAAAATGAGGTCGTTGTGGATCTCGTCACACACGACGATGAGGTCGTGCGCGAGGCAGATGTCGATGGCCTGGCGCAGCTCGTCAGCCGTCCACACGCGCCCGACCGGGTTGTGCGGGCTGCACAGGATGATCATCTTGGCGTTGGGATCTGCGGCCTTCTTCTCGAGGTCGTCGAAGTCCATCTCGTAATGCTCGTTAGCCGTGCCGTCGTCGACGAGAGTCAGCGGGTTCTCGACGACCGTGCGGCCCGTGTTCTCGATGGACATCTTGAACGGGTAGTACACAGGCGACTGGATGATGACGCCCTCGCCCGGCTCGGTGAACGCCTTCACCATCCAGTAGAGCGCCGGGACGACACCCGGCGACGTGACGATCCAGTCCTTCTCGACATCCCAGTTGTGACGGCGCTTCATCCAGCCGACGACGGCGTCATAGTACGCAGACGTCGGCTCCGTGTAGCCGAGCACCGTGTCGGCGACGCCGCGAATGGCCTCGCGCACCTGGGGCGCCTCGACGAACTCCATGTCTGCGACCGAGAAGGGGACGATGCCTTTCGGGACGTCCGGGCACGACGCGAACATGCCCTCCCACTTCGCCGCGCCGCAGCCCGTGCGATCGACCTTTGTCGTGAAGTCGTATGCCATCGCGCTCGTCCCCTTCGTCTTGCAACCGTTGCGTGCACGCAATCCCGCGCGCTTCTCTGAACAGGCTCATCGTACGGCGGACGCGTTGCGCGCATGTGTCCGGCATGTCAAAGCCACGCGACGGGACTGCGGCGGGCGTTTCCGTCTATACCTCATTGTAGAGTAGTCCCCAATGTACGTCCCAAGCGCAGTCGGTGGGCCCCAAGGGGCGCATCAAAGGAGGATCCATGCGGTTTCTGCACGTCAGCGACCTGCACATCGGCAAGCGACTCAGCGAGTTCTCGCTGGCTGACGACCAGCGGCACATCCTGAGCGCCATTCTCGACGTCGTGCGCACCCGCAAGGCCGACGCCCTGCTCGTGGCAGGCGACGTCTACGACAAGTCCGCGCCCTCGGCCGACGCCGTGGCCCTCGTCGACTTCTTCCTCGCCCGCGCCGCAGCGCTGGGCGTCCCGACGTTTGTTTCCTCGGGCAACCACGACTCGGCCGAGCGCGTCGCGTACGGGTCGAGCCTGTTCGCCCAACGCAACGTTATGATCTCGCCCGTGTACGACGGCACAGTCGCACACTACACGCTGGAGGACGAGTTCAGCCCGGTGACGTTCTGGCTCATCCCGTTCCTGCGCCCCGCCACCGTGCGAGCGTTCTTCCCAGAAGCGCACATCGACTCGTACACCGATGCCCTGCGCACAGTCATCGAGGCCTGCGACATCGACACGGCACAGCGCAACGTGGCGCTCGCCCACCAGTTCGTGACAGCGGGGGGATCGGCGCCCGAGATGGCAGGCTCCGAGGTGAGCGTCGGCGGCCTCGACAACGTGGACGCCAGCGTGTTCGACACGTTCGACTACGTGGCGCTCGGGCACATCCACCGCCCCCAGCGCGTCGGGCGCGACGAGGTGCGCTACAGCGGCAGCCCGCTCAAGTACTCCATCGACGAGGCGAGCCACCACAAGTCGGCGCCCCTCGTGGAGCTGGGACCCAAGGGTGAGCCGGCGCGCATCGAGCTCGTGGACATGGCGCCGCTGCACGACGTGCGCATGCCCCGCTGCACGCTCGACGAGCTGTGCGCCCCCGAGACGCTGGCAGCGGCCGACCCGAACGACTACGTGTACGCCGTGCTCACCGACGAGCGCGAGACGGTGGAAGCCCTGCCTCGCCTGCGCGCCTGCTATCCCCGGCTGCTGGGCTTTCGCTACGAGAACACGCGCTCGAAGGCGGCAGGGCTCCAGGGGCAGACAGCCTCGCTCGACAGCAACCGCAGCCCGCTCGAGCACTTCGAGGAGTTCTTCGAGCGACAAGTTGGGGCGCCGATGAGCGAGGAGCAGCGCTCCATCGTCGTCGACGAGCTCGAGAAGCTGGGGGTGATGTAGGTGAGGCCGCTACACCTGACGATGAGCGCGTTCGGTCCGTATGCCGGCGTCGTGGAGGTCGATTTCGAACAGCTGGGGCGCGAGGGCATCTACCTCGTGACCGGTGACACGGGAGCCGGCAAGACGACGCTGTTCGACGCCATCGAGTTCGCCCTGTTCGGCCAGCCCAGCGGCACATATCGCACGGCCCGCTCGCTGCGCAGCGACTTTGCCGACCCGTCGACCGAGACGTTCGTCGAGCTCTCGTTCGAATACCACGGCGAGACGTATCGCGTGCGGCGCAATCCGGAATACCAGCGCCCCCACCTGCGGCAGAAGGGCAAGATCGCCACGCAGGACGCCCGCGCCGAGCTGCACGTGCCCGGGCGCGAGACGCCCTACGAGGGAGTCAAGCAGGTCAACGAGGCCATCGAGGGGCTGTTGGGCATCACGCGCGAAGAGTTCGGGCAGATCGTGATGATCGCCCAGGGAGACTTCCGCAAGCTGCTGTCAGCTGAGACGGCAGAGCGCAGCGAGATATTCCGCAAGCTGTTCGAGACAGCGCCCTACCGGCAGTTGCAGGACAACCTCGACGCACGGCGCAGGGAGCTCTACGGTCAGACGCAGCAGCTGCGCGAGCAGGTGCGGCTCTACGCGAAGCAGGTGCGCATGGCGGAGGACGACCCGCGCGCCGACATCGTGGCGCTTGCGGGCAAGACGGGAGTGGCGGGAAGCTCGCGGGACGCCGACGCGCCGGCGGGCGAGAGCGCCGGCGAGAGCGGCTCGGGCGGTGGTCAGCTCATCGACGTGCTCGGCGACCTGGTGCGCGAGGGACGGCAGCGCGTCAAGGAGCTCGAGAGCCTGCTCGACGAGCGCAACGCCGCCGTCACGGCCGCGAGCGCCGCCTTGGAGCGCGCGCAGCAGGCCCGGACGCGCGCCGAGCAGGCCGAAGGCGCCCGGGCGGATCTGGGACGCCTGCAGGGGCAGCTGCCCGCGGCCGACGAGGCGCTCGCGGCGGCGGAGGGCCGGCGCGACGAGCGCGAGGAGCTGGCGAGGCGGCTCGGAGCCGAGCAGGAGGCGCTGCCGCGCTACGACGAGCTCGAGGACGCGCGCGCGGAACTCGAGAAGGCGCGCGCAGGTGAGGAGCGGGCGGCCCGACAGGCGACCCAGGTTGCCGAGAAGGCCCAAGCGCTTGCGGGAAAGCTCGCGGAGGCGCAGGCATTCGTCGAGGAGCACCGCGACGCCGACGCTGCGCTCGCCCGCGCGCAGGCGGCGCAGCAGGCAGCCCAGGGGCGCGCCGAGGCGGCAGCCGAGCAGCTGCGGGCCCACGAGAAGCTCGCAACCGCCCGGAAGCGCTGCGAGGAGCTCGCCGAGCGAGAGAGTCGGGCGGCAGGGCTCGCCGCCGACGTCCAGGAGGCGCTTGCGACGCTCGAGGGCAAAGCGAGCGAGCTACGGACGACCGAGGAGGCTCTCGCCGGTGCGCCGGCGCGGGCGGCCCGGGAGCAGGGACGCGTCAGCGAACTCGAAGAGCGCTTGCGCCAGGTGCGCGCGCACGCCGATGAGCTCGCGCGCGCCACGGAACAGTGCGGGGACGCCGAGCGCAAACTGATGGGGCTGCAGGAGGCCTACCAGCGGGCCCAGGCGACGTTCTCGCAGGTAGACGAGGCGTCTCGCGGCGTTGAGCGCGCGTTTCTCGACGGCCAGGCCGGCGTTCTGGCGCGCCGCCTGGTCGAAGGTGAACCGTGCCCGGTCTGCGGGTCGACTGCCCATCCCCACCCCGCAAGCTGCGTCGACGAGGTTCCCAGCGAAGACGCCTACCGCGCCGCCCAACAGGCCAGCGAGGATGCCCGCGCCGCCATGCAGCGCGCCGCGGCAACGTGCCAGGAGGCCCAGGCCGTCCTTGCGGAGCGCGCGGCGACAGTCGGGCAGCTCGAAGACGCCCACGGCAGCGCTGAGGCTCTCAAGCAGCGAGCCGACGAGCTTGAGGAGCAGCTTGCCGAGACGCGTGCGCAGGCCAGCGACGCCGCGCGGGAGCGAGCACGCTACGAGCAGGCGCGCACGCAGCTGGCACAGGCCGAACAGCATGCGACGCGCAGCCGCGCGGAGCTGACGGCAGCTCAGGAGGCGCATGCAGAGCTCGGACGCCAGCTGGCGGCGGCACGCGCAAGCGTCGAGCAGCTAGCGGGCAGCCTGGCGCTGGCCGACGAGAACGGCGCGCGAGCCGAGGCCGAGGCGGCCAACGCAGCACTTGCCGAGGCCGAGGCGGCGAGCCGGGCGGCCGAGACGCTGGCCGAGCGCGTCGCGGGGATGCGCTCGCAGGCCGAAGCACTGGCCGAGCAAGCGCGCGTGGCGCAGGAGCGGGCGGACGCCTGCGAGCGGGAGCGCACCGAAGCGCACACGACCTGCGAGCGACTTGCGGCGCGCGTCGAGAGCATCGGAAGCGCACTATCGCATGCGAGCCGCGACGAAGCGCAGGCGTGCGTCGAGGGGCTCGCCTCCCGGGTGCGCGTGCTCGACGAGGAGCTGGCGCAGGCACGCAAGCGGCGCGACGAGCTGGCGGCGGGCATCGCGCGGCTCACGGCGCAGATCGAGACGCTGGCGAGCCAGGAGCCCGACGACGCCGACGAGGCGGAGGGGGCCGAGACGGGCACGGGTGCGGCGGACGAGGCGCGCAACGTCAACGCGGCCAGCAAGGGCGGCGACTCGAGCGAGATAGAGGCGGCGGACGGAGACGGCGTCGCGCGCGAGGCGAAAGCGCTCGAGAGTGGCGCAGCCGCCTTCCCTGCGGCCGGAAGCGCACCCGTCGCCTGCGACGCCACCCCGCTCAGTCCGCTCGGCCGCGCTCAGGCACGTGTGGACCGGGCGCAGGCGGCCCTCAACGACGCCGCCACCCTGCGCGACGAGGCGAGCGCCCTGCTCACGCAGGCCTCGGCCGACCTGTCGTCCAACAGCGACGTGCTGGAGAGGCTGCGGCGCGTGGAGAAGGAGGGGGCGGGGCTCACGCAGCGCTACGACGAGGTCGCGGAGCTCGCCAACGCCGCCAACGGCAACCTGCGCGGCGGCAAGGACCGCATCGCCTTCGAGACGTATCTGCAGGCCACGTACTTCGACCGCATGCTGTGCGCCGCGAACCGCCGCCTGGCGCTCATGACAGACGGCCGCTACGAGCTGCTGCGCCGCGACACGGCCGCCACGAAGAACAAGCTGGCCGGCCTCGACCTCGACGTGCTCGACCACCACACCGGCAAGCAGCGCGATGCGAAGTCGCTGTCGGGAGGCGAGTCGTTCAAGGCGTCGCTTGCCATGGCGCTCGGCCTGTCCGACGTCGTGCAGGCGCGCTCGGGCGGCATCGAGCTCAACACGATGTTCATCGACGAGGGCTTTGGCTCGCTGGATCAAGAGTCGTTGCAGCTTGCCATCAAGACGCTGGGCGAGCTGTCGGGCGGGGGAAAGCTCGTCGGCATCATCAGCCACGTCGAGGAGCTCAAGGAGAGCATCGATCGCAAGATCATCGTCGAGCACGGGCGAACCGGCTCCACGCTGCGCATGGAGGTCTAGCGGGAGGCCCTCGGGTCGCACGACATGCGGCCCGAGGGCACCGGGTACGGCTAGGCGCAGCGGCTTCCGAGGATACGACGAGCCGGCAGCCTCGAAGGCACGCGCGCCACGGGAAAGGGCAGCCCGCGACCTTCTTGCGCACGCATCCTACACACGAAGGGGCGATCCGCGGCCAGAAACCGAGCTCGTGAACTGCCTCGAAGCCCCGCGAAGCGTCCGCCTCAACCGCCACCTGCAGTTTTAATCCGAGAAGGCAGTGCGGCCTCGGTCTCCCCCATTCACGGCCTGGATTCCTGGCCACCAAACGCATCCCTGCGCGCAAAACGGGCCCCGCAGGCGTAACCCACAAGTCAGCGCCGCCGAACGTCAAACCGTACGTGGAGGTCTAGCGAGCCTGTCGAACCTCGCACGCCCGCGAGCCTCCCGCTCGAGGCGAACTTCGGGTATCATGCATGGATGCACTGCCCGAGTGGCGGAATGGCAGACGCGGAGGTCTCAAAAACCTTTGGGGCAACCCGTGTGGGTTCGAGTCCCACCTCGGGCACCATCCGAACAAAACAGGCCGGACGGCTCAAGCGATTCCAGAATCGCAAGCCGCCCGGCCTTTCTTGTATCCTCGCCCTACGCGATCACGTCGAGGTTGTGCGGGTAGTGGTTGATGATCTCGCCGCCGTCCTCTTGCACGATGCACAGGTCCTCGATACGCACGCCAAACTTGCCCGGCAGGTAAATGCCCGGCTCGATGGAGTGGCACACGCCGGCCTGCATCGGCTCGTGATGCACCGCAGACACGTCGCCCGGCTCGTGGTCGTTCATGCCAATCTGGTGTCCGAGCCGGTGCGTGAAGTACTGGCCGTACCCAGCCTCCTCGATGGCGTCGCGCGCAGCCTTATCAACGTCGCTGAACAGCACGCCGGGGCGCACGACGGCCGCAGCCGCCTCGTTGGCCCGCCGCACGGTCTCGTAGACGGTACGTTCCTCGTCGGTAACGTCGCGGAAGAAGAACACGCGCGTCATGTCGGAGCAGTAGCCGTCCTGGACGCACCCCACGTCGAACAGCACGGAATCGCGCGGGCCGAGCGGCGTGTCGTCGGGCCCGTGGTGCGGGTCCGCCCCGTGCGCGCCAAAGCTCACGATGGGCGGGAACGAGTGGGCCTGCGCGCCAAGCGACCGATAGATGTCGAGCAGCTGGTCGGCAATCTCGCGCTCGGTAACGCCCTCGTGCACGAGTCCGCGCAGCACGCCCATGGCCTTGTCGTTCGTGGCACTCGCGCGGCGCATGAGCTCCTGCTCCTGGGCATCCTTGATAGAGCGGGCGCCGTCGACCGCTGCCGACCCCAGCACGAAGTCGCTCGCAGCGCCAGCGTCGCGCAGCGGCAGCAGGAAGCGCGCGGCGAGATCCTTGTCGCAGCCCAGCGGCGCGGCATGGTCGACCAGGCCCCTGACCAGGGCCAACGGGTCATCCTCGTCGCGATAGCCCTGCTGGGCGACAGCAAGCCCCGCCGGCGCGGGGAACAGGTCGTTCACGACGAGCACGGGCTCGGCATCTTCGCGGATAACGAGCCCGTGGAAGCGCTCGCCCGGATCGACATAGAAGCCGGTGAGCCAGCAGATGGACATCGGGTCGCTCACGAGCATCTGGGCCAGGCCCATCGCGGCGAGGTTCGCGCGCACCCGTGCGAGGCGGGCAGCGTAGTCAACGGTTATCGTGCTCTCAGATGACATGGACGCCTTCCTTTCCTGAGTCAGCGAATCGCGCCGATGATACTCCCAATATGCCCGAGGGGAGCCGCCGCGATCGGCCCACCGCAGCCTGCGCACCGTCGGCCACCGTTGTCCGATGCGTCCGGCACATGAAAACTTGGTAGGGCCCCGACCGCGAGCGCTATAGGTGATTGACGTCAGCCTCCCGACGCGCCACGATTCAGAGCAGCTTCATATGACCCGTTGGGATCGTCGCCCCGTTCCTTTGGCCCTGATCAAGCCGGAGGCGGCGGGCGGCGCGTCGGACCCGATGATGTGCCATGGGGGCTGAAATGGGAACACCGGAGTCTGTGAAGAACTCAAAAGAGGAGATTCGCATGAAGGTTGACGTCAACTCCACGCATGCCGACTACATGCTGCACGGCTGGAACGTTCGTCGTTGGTTCCTTCCGCCGGACGGCATCAAGGACGAGGCCCGCGTCGACGGCAAGTGGGTCCCGGTGGACGCCATCACCACCGCCACGATGCGTGACGACATCATCCAGTTCATGGCTGACAAGCCGACGGACTACCAGTCGTCCGCCGACTCGGCCGAGAGCGACGACACGTATCGCGTGCTGTCCTAAGCGCTAGAACAAGATCGCGGGACGCCCACGAGGAGTCCCTCCTTCGCGCTTCCGAGTTTACGAGGGCGCGCAACGACTTTCCGAGCCGTTGCGCGCCCTTTTTCATGCGCCGTGGCACCTCTCACGTCGCTTCTCGGGCAGCGGCTCCTCTCGACAAAATGGTGCGCAGCGCTAGCTTATTCTCCGATAATCCGTTATTCTAAACTTGTAGAAAGGATCGAGAGGAGGCTGCGATGGACACCGCACTATCCGATTCCGAGATTCGGGTCATGGACGTTGTCTGGGACAACGGCGGGCAAGCAAGCGCCAAGCTGATCGCCGAGACCCTGAACGTGCGGATCGAGTACAGCGCCAGCGCAACGTACACGCTCATCCACCGCTGCATCAAGAAGGGCGCGCTCGAACGCATCCAACCGGGCTTCATCTGCCGCGCCCTCGTGAGCCGCGAAGACGTTCAGGCCGAGGAGACCGACCGCCTTGTCGACCGCGTGTTCAACGGCTCAGCCGACAAGCTGTTCGCGGCGCTCATCGGCCGCAAGAAGGTTTCGCGCGAGGAGATCGCCCGGCTGCGCTCGCTTGTCGACGACATGGCGCAGGAGGACGACAACAGGTAAGAAGCACGCACAGAACGCCAGAAACGCCGCACTATCTGCGGCTGGCAAGCCTTCGGCGAACGGAGGTTAGCATGGAACTCGTGCACATGGGACTCCAGGGATCCGCCCTCATCGTGATCGTCTTGCTCGTGCGCGCCCTATTCGGACGTCACCTTCCCAAAGCCGTGCTGCCCGTGCTCTGGATAATCGTGCTCGCGCGGCTGCTCATCCCGCTCTCCATCGCCTCTCCCCTCAGCGCGTGGACGCTCGCCGGAACGAGCCTTGCCGACGATTCGGTGGCGAGACCAGTTGCAGTCGAAGCCGTCATCGACAACGGCGTCTTGCCCCTGGAAGCGCCAGCCAGCGACGCAAGCACGGCCGGCGCCCCCGCAACTTTCGCGAGTGCTTCGGCGCCGCTCTCCTCCCCCGTAGGCATCCAGCCCGGCAAAGAGGCCGCCAGCCCTACGATCGTCCCGGACACCGCCGTCCCCTCCAAGCCCTCCATCCTAGCGGAGGCATGGGAGGCGCTCGGGGCGCTTCCCGCCTGGCAGGTCATCTGGGTCAGCGGGACCATCGTCTGCCTGCTCGCGGCAGCCGTCCTCTACCTGGGTCTCACCCGCGCGTTTCATCTCGCCGTCCCCGTCGACGACCCGTTTGCCAAGACGTGGCTGCAAGCCCACCCGCTGCGTCGCCGCGTGCGCATCCGCACGTGCGAGCGCGTGCGCACGCCCATGACATACGGCCTGCTGCGGCCCACGATCCTCGTACCGCCCGACTTCGACTGGACCGACCGCGTGAGCGCAGGCCTCATGCTCGAGCACGAGCTCGTCCACATCCGGCGCTTCGACGTCGCCTTCAAGGCGTTGCTCGTCGTCGCCGTCTGCCTGCATTGGTTCAACCCGCTTGTCTGGGCGATGTACGTCCTAGCAAATCGCGACCTCGAGCTCTCGTGCGACGAACGCGTGCTGCGTCGCCTCAATGCGCGAGGCCGCACCGCATACGCCACCGCTCTCATCGACGCGGCAGAGTGCGCGTCGGGCCTGCTTCCCGCGGCTGTCGGCTTCGGAAAGAGCGACCTCAGCCGGCGCGTCCGTGCCATCGTACGGCCCGACCGACCCCGCCTTGCCGCCACGGCTGCAGCATCCCTGCTCGTCGTGGCAGCCACGACTGCCTTCGCGACAACCGGCGTCCTGCCGCAAGACAGGCCCGGCGTGGTGAGCTACGACGCCACCGCCCTCGGCGCTCTTCCCCTGCCCGGCACCGAGCCCCTCGAGCTCGACCTCGACGGCTACCGTGCCGTCGTCACGCCGCGCTACGCCCTCGTGTTGCCCGACGCCCAGGTCGGCGACGGCTTTTCCTGGAGCTTTGACGATCAGGCCAGCTACACGGCGACGCACGAGACCGAGGCACAGGGCAGCGTCACTGCCACGGCAGGGAACATCCTGACCGTAACGGGCGCGCTCGACGCCTTCGGTCAGCCCGTCTCGTTCGTGGTCTACACGCAGTCGAGCAATGAGTACAAGTACTGGAGCGGCCCATGTCCCCTCGGCGACGACTATGCCTACCAGCGTCTGGACACGACCGGGGTCTACGCGGCGACGAACGACGGGTCGACGCCCGAGGCCCACGGCCTGCAGCGACTCGTCTCGACGAACGGCTACGCCTACCCACAGCGTGAGAACGGTGGGACGCGCATCATGGCGCCGCGCTACTCCGTGTTCGTCCCCGACGACGCGCTACCGGAGGGATGGTCGTTCGCTTACAGCAGCGGCGATCTCGCGCTGGAGCTGCGCATCTACGAGAGTCCCGAGGCACGCGCGGCCGACAGCCCTGTCGCCACGATCGCCAACGACATGTACTACCCCTCGGCGGATGGCCCCGAAGCGAGCACTCGCGTTGCCGTAGACATATCGGCGCCCGTCAGCTACTGCGACCTGGCGTTGCGCTCCCTTGGGCCGACGTTTGAGCTCGGGGATCAAGACCCGCAATGGGCCAGCAGCGTCGAGCAGGCCCAGGTGTGGGCAAGCCGCGTCTCGACCGACATCAGCCAGGCGTCCGCCCGCGCGACAGCCATCACGCAGGATCTCTGGCGCGTCGAGATGCCGCTCTACACGTTTGACATCCCCGAGGCGTGGCGCGGCCGCGTGAGCGTCAGCCCCTCCCCCAACGGCGAGCTCTCGGTATACCCGAACGGCCATCCCGAACTGCCCCTCATCAAGATCATGACGAGCAACGTCTCCGGCTTCCGCGAGGGCGGCGAGATCAGTGGCGCCATCGTCTATAGCGCGGAAGACGGGCGGGGACACGTCGTTGCCGAGTACGCGGAGAACTACGCGTGGGCCGCGCGCGGAGGCGAGTGGCGCACCAAAACCTTGGGCATCCTCTTCCCCGGCGACGACGTGGCGCGCGAGGTAATCGACCTCTCGACGGGAGGGGCGTACACGCTCGAGGAGCTCGAGGCGGCCGACTCCTTCGATGGCCTCGACGGCTTTGACTACGCCATACAGATAGCGCGTACCAACATCCACGTAAACATGACGCAGGAGTTGGCGCAGTACTAGGAAAGGACGCTGCGGGGCCGACCGGGTGCACAGGCGGCCAGCCTGCCGAACAGCGCAGGTTGGTCGCAGCCCGTATTCGGCCGAGAATGCGCCCGAGCACGCCCTGCGGCACGTTTTCGCCTCGAGTGCACGGTTCTTGCTGGTCGTGCGCGCAAAACGGGCGTTAAGTGCACGTCTCTTACGACTCAGGTGTGCCCCGAAGGGACCCCATGCGGTGGCGCGCCGAGGACGCGATGCCAAACTCGCAGGTAGGACGTCCGAACGCTATTCCCTGTCTCGCAAGCGCATCCTGCAGACGCGAGATGCGCCCCAAGAATCGCGCACTACACGCCCATTTTGTACGCAAGCAAGCTAAAAACCATGCACTTTGGGACATTCCAGGACAATTGGCGCCCGCCATCCGAGGCGCTCATCGCACGTCCGGGACCCGGGGCCCCGTAGCGCCTACAATCCGCGGTCCCCTATCCTTCTCGCAGGGCGTCCGTGAGCCGGCGGAAGTCCGCGAGCGTCAGCGTCTCGGCGCGAGCGGCTGGATTGATGCCCGCAACCTCGAACGCGGCGTCGAGGCGCTCCTTCGTCGCATAGCTTGCGCCGGCCATCGCATTGCGGATGGTCTTACGTCGCTGCGAGAACGCCGCGTCGATGACCTCGGTGCACGCCCGCGCATCCTCCACGCTCACACGCTCGCTCTCAGGCAGGCGCTCGAGCCGAATGACGGCGCTCTCGACGCGCGGCGCGGGGAAGAACGACGTACGCGCCACCTGGAAACGGCCCGTGACGCGCGCGTACTGTTGCAGCTTGAGCGTATACGCCCCGTAGATCTTGCTGCCCGGCTCTGCGCTGATGCGGTCGGCCACCTCGCTCTGCACCATGAGCGTCGCGCTGTCGAGACACGTCCAATCGGGCGACTCGAACCACTTGAGAATGAGCGTGGCAGCAACGGCATAGGGCAAGTTTGCCACCCACCGGTTGGGCATCGGACGCGACGGGGCGGGCAGAAGGGCAGTCAGAGCGCGTCCCACCTGCTGCGGTGTCACGCGCAGCGCGTCCCCCATGACAAGGGCAAAGCGCTCGGAGTAGTCGGCGCAGCTCACGGAGAGCGGCCCTTGCATGTCCTTGTCCGTCTCGACGGAAACGACAGCCGACACGTGTGGCAGCAGCGCGCTTGTCAGCGTGCCGATGCCCGGTCCCACCTCGAGAACCACGTCGTCGCTGGACAGGTCTGCTAGCTCGAGAATACGACCGACGACCTCGTCGTTCACGAGGAAGTTCTGCCCAAGCGCATACTTTGCCGACAGGCCGAACTCGTCAAGCAGACCGCGAGTCGCAGTGGGAGTGGCAAGGCGGGAGAAGGGCATCGAGAACCTCCTGGTCAAAGAACAGAGTGAGAATAAGAACGCCACGTAGCAGAATACCCCCGACCAGGGACATTTCGCCGTGCGCTAGCGATCGAAACGAGTGAACGGGTCGATCTGCCCTCGACGAGCAAAGAGGCCTCTTTCGCGCAGGAGGGCGGCGAGTTCCAGAACGCGCCCCACGGCCCGCTCTTCAAACAGAGCGTCCCCCGAGGCGTCGGATCGGCCACTCCGATATCCTATATACGCGTCGGACAGCTCCATCTCGAAGTCCATCATACGCAGCGCGGAGTGGGCGCACGTCACGAGGGCCGACGAGCCGAACGGGTCGCCGCCCCCGCCAATAGTAAGCACAAGCACGGGACGACGGCGATCAACGGGGAGGGCAGGCCACGCCTTCAGCACATAACGCCGAGCCCAGAGGAACTGCAGGCGATCGAAAAGGGCCTTGAGCTGGGCCGGCGGTCCCGCGAAATACAGGGGCGCCACCAGCACGAGCGCGTCAAGGCCATCGAGCCAGGAGATGAGGTCGAGAAGCGTGCTGCGCGGCGCCGTACGGGATCCGCGCTCCCCCGCGAATAGCACGCACGTACCCGTATGCGCGCAGGCGTTGCACCCCCGGCAGCCCGCAATCTCAAAATCAGCTAGCAGGCGCACCGACACGTCAAAGCCGGCCGTCTGAAGCTCCGGAGCCAGAACCGCTCGCGCCAGATGTGCGCAGTTGCCCCGGTGCGGCGATCCTGCAAGCACTCCAACACGCAGGCGCTCGTCCTGCCTGGCTTCGGCAACAGAGAGGCCGTTACCCGCGACGCCCGCCACGGCTTACGCGCCCTCGGCAGCTGAGCCGGCAAGGCGCTCGGCCTCCACCGCCGCTGCGCACGCTTCGCCGCGCACATCTTGCGCCAGAGCGTCGGCAGGCAGCGCGAACCCTGCCCGCACGTCAAACAGGGTCCGTGCGTTGGCGGCGTATGTCGCGCACTGCCACGCCACATCCTCGCCGCGGGCCTCGGCACGCAGGCGCGTCAGGAAGTCGACCGTCACGGCCGTATGCGCTGGCTCGCACGGCGTCCCGCGCAGAGGAACGGGCGCCATATACGGAGCGTCCGTCTCGGTGACAATGCACTCCGCGGGGCACTCCCTCATGGCCTGGCGCGTGGGCTCGCAGCTCGCGAAGCTCACGGCACCGCCGATACCAAACGAGCAGCCCAGGTCAAGGAAGCGGCGTAGCTCCTCGGGGCCCAGGTCAAAGCAGTGCAGCACGGCACCAGACGTCGGAATGCCCACCCGCGACAGCAGCTCATAGGCATCGTCGTGCGCCTCGCGTATGTGCAGCGAGACGGGGGCATCGAGCTCGCACGCAAGTCGGAGCTGCTGCTCAAAAACGCGCTGCTGAACATCGCGCGGCGAGAGGTCGTAGTGGTAGTCCAGGCCGATCTCGCCGATACCGCAGCAGAGCGGATCCGCCAGCAACTCCCGTATCGCCGCGCGCGCCTCGCCATCGAACAGGCGGGCGTTGTGAGGATGGCACCCGGGCAGCATCCGGACGCGGGGTGCGGAAAGCTCGGACAGCCCCCACGCGTCGAGCACGGCGCGAGCCTGCACCTGCCAGTCAGCAAGCTGCGCGAACAGGGACTGCGGGTCACACGCGTCATCGGTTGGGTCGACAACCGTCACGATGAAGTCGAGGCCCGCCAGTGCCGCACGAGCCAGCGCAATCGCCGGGTGGATGGCGCGCAGGCTCGTGAGGTGCGTATGGCTGTCAGAGATAGGGCCGACAGGCTCGGGGCAGGCAAACGGCGCGCCCTTCTTCGTCGCGAAGAACGTCGTCGGCTCGGGACACGTCGGGATGTCGAACGGCTGGCCATAAAACCCCGAGGTAGTGGGGATCGCCGGCATGTCCGTCGCTTCCATATCCGCATGCTCGGGCTCGGCCTCGCGGCTCTCCGACATTCGCGTTGCCCCCTCTCGTCCTATCGGCCCCATCCGCCCCAGCTTCCTACGCCTGCGCAGGCACAGCATCACCGACGGCGGGCAGCTTGCTCATGTCGAGGCGCGGGAAGAGCGGATCGCCCTTCTCCACGGCCTCGCCGCCGGCGAACTGGCCCCACACGCACGCGGCCTCGAGGTCGTGCGTCGGCTCCGTCGCAAGGCCCATGCGGCGCATGACCTCGGCCGACGTGCCCGGCGTGATCGGCCACAGCAGCGTGGCGATGATACGGATGGCCTCGCACAGCCCCCACATGACGAACTGCAGCTCGTCAGCCTTGACGGCATCGTCGGCAGCCGCCTTTGAAAGCGCCCACGGGGCCATGTCCTCGATGTAGTGGTTGGCGACGGCGGCCAGCTCCACAACAACCTTCGCGGCGACCTGATAGTCAAAGCCGGACATCGCTGCGGCATAGCGCTCATAGATGCCGGCAGCCACCTGGGCAAGTGGGCTCTCGCGCTCGGCATACCCCTCGCCTCGCGCCGGCGCCTTGCCGTCAAAGTACTTGATAGCCATGTTGAGCGTACGGCTCACAAGGTTACCCCAGCTGTTGGCAAGATCGGCGTTGTAAACCTGCGCCATGCGGTCGAAGCTGATGGCTCCGTCCTGGCCGTGCGTCACGTCCGTCATAAAGTAGTAGCGGTAGCCCTCGACACCCAGCAGGTCAACGACCTGCTGCGGAAAGATGGAGTTGCCACGGCTCTTCGACATCTTCTCGGCCTTGCCGTCAGCGCCACGCACCAGCAGGAAGCCGTGAGCAAGCACGTGCTCCGTCACGGGCAGGCCCGCCGCCATGAGCATGGCAGGCCAGATGACGCAGTGGAAGCGAATGATGTCCTTGCCGACGACATGCTGCTGGGCAGGCCAGCGCTTGGCGAACTCATCGGCCTGATCGGGGTCGCCGTAGCCCACGGCAGTCAAGTAGTTGATGAGCGCGTCGAACCACACGTATGTAACGTGCTTCTCGTCAAACGGCAGCGGGATGCCCCAGTCAAACGTCGTGCGCGTCACCGAGAGGTCCTTGAGGCCACCCTCGACAAACGAGATGACCTCGTTGCGGCGCGTCTCAGGCTGGATGAAGTCGGGATGGGATGCGTAGAAGTCGAGCAGCGGCTGCTGGAACTCCGAGAGCTTGAAAAACCAGCTCTCCTCGGAGATGCGCTCGAGCGGGCGGTGGCAGTCGGGGCACAGCGGGTGCTCGGGATCGGCGTCGTCGCCCTCGTTGGCGTGGCGCACGTCCGTCTCCGTGAAATACGTCTCGTCAGGCACGCAGTACCAGCCCTCGTAGGCGCCCTTGTAGATGTAGCCTTTGTCCTTGAGGACCTCCCAGAAGTGCTGCACGGCGCGCTCGTGACGGGGCTGCGTCGTACGAATGAAGTCGTCATTCGTGACCTCAAGCTGGCTCCACAGCTCCTGGAACGGCGGCGCCATGAAGTCGCACCACTGCTGAGGCGTCATGTTGTGCGCGGCGGCAGAGTCAGCAACCTTCTGGCCGTGCTCGTCGAGGCCCGTGAGGAAGTGCACGTCATAGCCGTCCATGCGACGGAAGCGCGCCTGCGTGTCACAGACGATCGTGGAGTACGCCGTGCCCAGGTGCGGGGCAGCGTTCACGTAATAGATGGGCGTGGTGATGTAGTACGAGCCCTTGGGCGCCGCAGAGGCGCCGGTGCAGCCGCAGTCACAGGTCATGGGTGCATCCCTTTCCGCAAATCCACAGGTCAATCTCAGTGCGCCCCGCACGTGCCGCCCAGCACAATCACGGACGGCCGAGACGCAACCACCGGCTTTCAAGAGGCGTCCATCGTATCATCAGGGCACCCCGACAAACGTTCCCCCGGGCCACGCCCCCATGGGCACGACGCAAAAAGCGAAGAGCGTAACGCGGCGCGACGTTCGCCCCTATGCTTCCCTCGCAAGTTCCTGAATGCGGTCGTAGACCTGACCGCGCGACAGCGGGCAGCGCGTCGCAAGCTCGCGCGCCAGAGCGCTCTTGGGCGTCCCCGCTTCCAGGCCCTCCCGGATGGCGGCATCGAGGTCAAACGAGGCGCCCATTGGCTCTGCCATCGCAAGCTCGTCATCGCCCGGGGCGTCGATAACAAGCACGACCTCGCCCTTGAGCTCGCGCGCTGAAATGAGCTCAGCAAGAGCCGGCGCCGCGTCACGCACGACTTCCTGGTGGAGCTTCGTCAGCTCGCGCGCCATGGCGGCACGACGCCCCGGAAACGCCCGCGCGATCGCCGCGAGGCTTGCCGCCGTACGGTGCGGCGACTCGTAGAACACAAGCACGGCCGGCAACGCCCGCAGACTCGCGAGCAGGCGATCGCGCTCGCCATCACGACGCGGCAAAAAGCCCCCGAAGTAGAACCGCTCGCACGCAAAGCCCGCCGCCGCAATGGCACACGTCACGGCAGAGGGGCCGGGAACGACGTCGACAGGGACGCCCGCGTCGCGACAGGCATCAACGAGACGAGCACCAGGGTCCGCCACGGCCGGCATGCCAGCGTCACTCACAAGCGCGATGCGCTCGCCCGCCGCCATGCGCTCGACAAGCCCAGCCGCCCGCGCGCCAATGACGTTCTCGTCACAGCGCTCGAGTCGGGCGCTCAAGCCGCACGCCGCCAACAGTTTGCCCGTGACGCGCGTGTCCTCGGCAAGCACGACATCGGCCTGTTCGAGCGCGGCGCGGGCGCGCGGCGAAATGTCCCCCAGGTTGCCTATGGGCGTGCCCACGAGTGTGAGACCGCCCGCCCGTTCGTCTCTCTCCATACCCCACCTGCCATATCTTCCGGCCGTCGCTTCGCGTCCGTAAGTATATCCACGGCGCCGTTCTCCATCCCCACCACAATTGTGGCGATTCGTACGCCGCTGTCAAGAAATCGTGCTATACTCAGAAACGAACACAGGTTCGGCATACATTCGTACGGCACTGCATCCGTCCACCGGGCGCTCAACCCCCGCAAAACGCCCGCACACAGCCCCTACACAGCGGGGGGAACGAAACAGTGGTATGAAACCGTGAACATCGACCGAGGAGAAGCGGAGGCATCGTGGGCATGATCTGGTTCCTCATCGTCTTTCCGCTCGTCGCGGCGGGGCTCTGCCTCGTCGTGAGGGAGCGCAGGGCGCGTGAGATCATCGTATGCGCGGCAGCCGTCGTCATCGCCATCGCCAGCATCGCCTTTGCGGGCGGACACCTCACAGGAGGCAGCACACTGTCGTACGGCTATCACAACGAGGCCCTGAGCTGGCTCTTCCTCGTCATCGAGCTCGCGCTGTGCGCCTACGTCATGTGGCGCTCCCTCTCGGCAAAGCGGCACGCCATATTCGCGCTCGCCTGCATCCAGGCGCTGCTCGTGTGCGTGCTCGAGTTCGGCGTCGTCGGGAACGTGCACGTGCGCAGCGCCGTCAGCGTCGACACGCTCTCTGCCATCATGGTGCTCGTCATCGGCATCATCGGCAGCGGCATCTGCGTATACGCCTGCGGATATATGCACGACTTCCAGGCGCACCAGGACGAGCTCGCCCAGACCGGCGAGCCGCACGCCACGGACCGCCAGCCCGTGTTCTTCGCCGTCATGCTCGCATTCCTTTCCGCCATGTTCGGCATCGTATTCTTCAACGACCTCGCTTGGATGCTGTGCGCCTGGGAGGTCACGACCGTCTGCTCGTTCTACCTCATCGGCTACACGCGCACCGAAGAAGCCACGGCAAACGCATTCCGCCAGATCTGGATGAACATGATCGGCGGCATCTCCTTCACGCTCGCGCTCATATTCATGGGCACGTCGCTGGGCGTCATCGAACTCGACCGCTTCGTCAACGCCGGCCTGCTCGCTCCCAACGTCGCCATGCTCCCGCTCGCCCTGCTCGCGCTGGCAGCGCTTACGAAAGCCGCCCAGATGCCGTTCCACACGTGGCTGCTCGGCGCCATGGTCGCCCCCACGCCCACGAGTGCCCTGCTGCACTCGTCGACGATGGTGAAGGCGGGCGTGTTCCTGCTCATCAAGCTCTCCCCGCTCATGGGCACGTTCGTGAATGACCTGCCCCGACTGGGTATCAACCCCGTCGGCCTGGGCGTCATGCTTGTCGGTGCCACGACGTTCCTGCTGTGCTCGCTCATCGCCATCAGCCAGAGCAACGCCAAGCGTGTGCTCGCGTACTCGACGATCGCCAACCTCGGCCTCATCGTGGCGTGCGCCGGCATCGGCACGGCAGCGGCCATCTGGGCGGCAACGTTCCTGCTCGTCTTCCACGCCGCCGCCAAGTCTCTGCTCTTCCTGTGCGTGGGCACGGCCGAGCACCACATCGGCAGCCGCGACATCGAGAGCATGGACGCGCTCGTCTCCCGCATGCCCCGGCTCACGTGCCTCATGGCGCTGGGCATCTGCGGCATGTTCGTCGCGCCTTTCGGCATGCTCATCTCCAAGTGGGCAGCCCTGTCCGCCTTCGTGAACTCCGGCGTGCTCGTCATCGTCATCATGCTGGCGTTCGGCTCGGCCGCCACGTTCTTCTTCTGGGCCAAGTGGCTCACGAAGATCCTCGGCGGCATGCGCAGCGCCAACAACGTCGAGGCTGGAATCCACCGCACGGAATGGGTCGCGCTCGGCGTCATGGCCGCGCTCGTCGTGCTGTGCTCCATATTCCTTCCGCTCATCTCCAGCGACGTCGTGTCCCCATACGCCGCGCAGCTCGTCGGCGGCCGCCTGCGCGAGCCCTCGGGTGCCGACCTGGTCGTCATGGCTGTCATGGCCGTCATCATGGTCGCCATCCCGGCCGTGTTCGCCCTGCGCGGCAAGACGCTCGCCAAGCAGGCGGGCATGCAGGAGCACCAGGTCATGATGGGCGGCGTCGGCATCGACGGTTCGTCGTTCTCCGGCTCGCTCGGTGCGCCCGTCTCCTGCGAGCAGCGCAACTGGTATCTCGATGACCTCTTCAGCGAGAAGCGCATCGGGCTCGTCGGCACCATCCTGTGCGCCCTCATCGCCGGCATGGCCATAGCCTGCGCCCTGGGCGAGACCCTCGTGTTCATGGGGAGCGTGATGTAAATGACGTGGCTCGGCATTCTGCTCGGCATCGTCTTCGTGGTTGGCGCCCCTATCGCGGGCTGCCTCATCGCCGGCATCGACCGCATCATCTCTGCGCGCATGCAGGGCCGCCAGGGCCCCGTGCTGCTGCAGCCGTACTATGACGTGCGCAAACTGTTGGAGAAGGACTGGCGCGCCAACGACCTCGCCCAGCTCATGCTGCTGGTGCTTGGGCTGCTCTCCACAGTTGTCGCCTGCTTCGTGTTCTTCTCGGGCGGCAGCTTCCTGCTGTGCGTCTTCCTCGTCACGCTGTCAAGCCTGCTCTACGTGCTTGCGGCGTCCGTCATTCCGTCGCCGTATGTCCAGACGGGCGTGCAGCGCGAGATCCTGCAGGTCATGTGCTACGAGCCGATGGTCCTGCTCGTCGGCGTGGGACTGTACCTGTTCAGCGGCTCGTTCGACGTGTCCGCCCTGAGCCACGGAGACGTTCCCATGGTCGTATGGCAGCCGCTCATCTTCCTGGGTCTGCTGTTCGTCCTGACGATCAAGCTGCACAAGTCCCCGTTCGACATCGCGTCGAGCCACCACGCCCACCAGGAGATCGTGCGCGGCGCCACGACGGAGATGAGCGGCCTGTCCCTGGCCATCATCGAGGTCACGCACTGGTACGAGACCGTCATCTTCCTCGGCTGGGTTGGCATGTTCTTCCTGACGGCCAGCCCGCTGTCCGTGCTTCTTGCCCTCATCATGATCGCCGTCGTCTACTTCCTCGAGATCTGGGTAGACAACACGTTCGCCCGCATGAAGTGGCAGAAGATGCTCGCAGGGTCATGGATCGTCGCCGCAGCGGCCGGCCTCGTCAACTTCGCGCTGTTCTACTTCATCAACAGCAACGGCGTCGTCTTTTTCTAGGGAGGTGCCCATGTCGATTCTCGACACGCTTGCCGCCAAGCTGGGCGGCACATCGTTCGCCCGCAAGTCCCCGTGGCTCATCCACTACGACGCCGCAAGCTGCAACGGCTGCGACATCGAGGTGCTCACGAGCCTCACCCCGCTCTACGACGTGGAGCGCTTCGGCATCGTCAACACCGGCAACCCGCGCCATGCCGACTTGTTCCTCGTGACTGGCTCTGTCAACGAGCAGTGTGCACCCGTCATCAAGCAGATCTACGATCAGATGGTCGAGCCCAAGGTCGTCATCGCTTGCGGTATCTGCGCCTGCTCGGGCGGCGTCTTCAGGGAGTGCTACAACACGCTCGGCGGCATCGACCAGGTCATCCCCGTCGACGTCTACGCCCCGGGCTGCGCCGTGCGTCCCGAAGCCATCATCGACGCCGTCGTGCGCGGACTCGATATCCTCGAGCAGAAGCGCGCCGCACTCGCCCAGGGGCTCCCTGTCCCCGTGCCGGCAATGCCCGGCGACGCCGAGCCCGTCCGCGTACTCCACACGCCCGCAGTCAACGGTACGCTCCAGCAGGTCGGCACCGCACCGAGCGACCCCCAGCCGGCAGATGCGAGCGATGCGTCCCCGACCCCGGAGGCGCCCCAAACACCGGCCGCACCTCCCGTTCGACCCGTCGCCCCCGCGCAGCACGACCCCGCCGTTGCAACCACAAAGGAGCCGCTAGCATGAGCGAGCAGCAGGTGTTTGTAGAGATCCCCCTCGCCGAGCTGCTTGGCCAGGCGTCTCAGATGAAGGGGCAGGGCTGGCGCTTCGTACAGTGCCACGCGACACGTGGCACCGGAGTCGAGGCGACACCCGAGCAGGAACCTGCGACCGAGTCCGATGGGCCTGCCATGATCCCCACGTTCGAGCTCACGTACTCGTTTTCCAACGACGCCACCCGCGAGCTTCTGAATTACCGCGTCAACATCACGCAGGACCAGGCAGTCCCCAGCGTCAGCGTCCTGTTCCCAACAGCGTTTATGTTCGAGAACGAGATGCACGACCTGTTCGGCATCAACGTCGAGGGCATCTCCATCGACTTCCAGGGCGGCTTCTACCACCTGCACTACCCCGCGCCCATGGCGCAGACACCGGAGAAAGCCGCCCGCAAGGCAGCACCCGCCAAAAAACCCGCAGGTGCCGAGCCTGCGCCCGACGCGAACTAGAAAGGAGGACCACCCGTGGGACAGACGACCATCATCCCCTTCGGCCCGCAGCACCCCGTCCTGCCCGAGCCCGTCCACCTGGACCTGGTCCTTCAGGACGAGCGCGTCATCGACGCCATCCCCCAGGTCGGTTTCATCCACCGCGGCCTGGAAAAACTCGTCGAAAAGCGTGACTACCAGCGTTTTGTCTACGTCGCCGAGCGCATCTGCGGCATCTGCAGCTTCGGCCACTCCATGGGCTACTGCCAAGCCGTCGAGGCCCTCATGGGCATCGAGGTACCAGCGCGCGCCCAATACCTGCGCGTCATCCTCCACGAGCTGTCGCGCATCCACAGCCACCTGCTCTGGATGGGACTCGCCGCCGACGCGTTCGGCTTCGAAAGCCTGTTCATGCACTGCTTCCGACTGCGCGAGCGTATCCTCAACATCTTCGAGCGCACGACGGGCGGCCGCGTCATCCTCTCCATGTCCACGCCCGGCGGCATTTTCAAGGACATCGAGAACACGGAGCTGCGCACCATCGTCTCCGAGCTCACGACGCTGCGTGACGAGTACGAGCAGATCGCGGCGACGTTCCTCGAGGACACGTCCGTGCGTAGCCGCCTTGTCGGCGTGGGGCATCTAAGCAAGGAGCAGGCACTCGAGTACGGAGCCGTCGGCCCGTTCGCGCGGGCCTCGGGCGTCAACAACGACGTTCGCCTCATCGGCGAGGGCGCCTACGGCGAGTTGACGGACTTCGCGCCCATCCTCGACGACCAGGGTGACTGCTACGCGCGCTGCAAGGTGCGCGTGCAGGAGGTGCCCCAGTCCATCGACATCATCGCCCAGCTCGTCGCCAAGATGCCCGAAGGCGACATCCGCACGCCCGTCAAGGGCAATCCCCTCGAGGGCTCGCAGGCCGCCGTGCGCGTCGAGCAACCCCGCGGAGAGGCGTTCTACTACGTCAAGGGTAACGGCACGAAGTTCCTCGAGCGCTTCCGCGTGCGCACGCCCACGTCCACGAACATCCCCGGCATGGTCATGGCGCTGCGCGGCTGCGACCTTGCCGACGTGCCCAACATCATCTTGACCATCGACCCGTGCATCAGCTGCGGCGAGCGATAGAAGGGAGCTGACCGATGGGCGAATTCAAGCTAGGGCGCATGACGCTGCGCAGCCTCTTCTCCAAGCCGGCCACCGAGGCCTACCCCGCGCAGCCCCGCACGTTCTACGAGCAGACGAAGGGGCACGTCGTCATCGATCCTGAGCAGTGCCGCTACGATGGCAGCTGCGCCGTGCTGTGCCCCACCGGCGCCATCGAGGTCGACCGCCACGCGCTCACGTGGGCCATCAACCGCTTCCAGTGCGTGCAGTGCCGCAACTGCATCAACGTCTGCGTCGAACACGCCCTGTCCATGGACAATACCTACGCCCCCGGTGGCACGACGAAGCACATCGACGTGTTCTCCCTGAGCGACGAGGGGCGCGCCGCCCGGCAGAAAGCCGAGGAGGAGCGCCGCGCCCGCGCCGCCAAGCTTCGCGAGCAGGCAGCCGCCAAGAAGAAGGCCTCCGCCGCTGCGGGCGCTACAGGCCAGAGCCCCGAGGCTCCCGGAACGGTCCACCCGGCAGAGCCCTCCTCCGCAGCACCGGTGGCAAGCGAAGGATAGCCACCCGCCCGCTGCTCCACGCCGCCAAGGCGTCGGCGACCAAGACCGATCGCCTGTTCCCGGTCGCCAGTGCGCACCAGCTTTTGACGGCCATCGTTGCATCACGTATAGGCGGAGCGAGAAGAGCGATCATCCCCTTCTCGCTCCGTCGTCTCTTTCGAGGCCCGTCGCCATCCCCCCGCCATAGAGAATGCGCGACACGACAGCGAGGCATACGGCGAGAGACGCCGCCTTGTGCCATAATCTCGCAGCATACGAACCCCGTCACCGCATCACGCACAAGGGAGCGCCGCATGTCCGAACCCATCGCCACCGCCACCGACACGCCCGTCATCGATCGCCCGCACTTCCCCAAGCGCGCCATCGTGACGGCGGGCATGCCCTACGGCAACAAGGACCTGCACTTCGGCCACATCAGCGGCGTGTTCGTACCCGCTGACTTCTACGCCCGCTTCCTGCGCGACCGCATCGGCGCACGCAACGTCGTGTTCGTCTCCGGCACCGACTGCTACGGCTCGCCCATCATGGAGGGCTTCCGCAAGAAGGTCGAGGGCGAGGGCTACGCCGGCTCCATCACCGACTACGTCGAGGAGAACCACGAGCGCCAGGCCAAGGCCCTGCGCGCCTACAACATCTCGCTCGATCTGTTCGCGGGCAGCGCCCTCGACCCCGCCCGTGAGTTCCACGCCGCGCTTACGGACTGCGTCATCCGCCGTCTGCACGAGCGCGGCGTGCTCACGTTACGCGCCACGAAGCAGTTCTACGACCCGCAGGCCCAAACGTTCCTCAACGGCCGCCAGGTGCTCGGCCACTGCCCCGTCGAGGGCTGCAAGTCCGAGAAGGCCTATGCCGACGAGTGCGACCTGGGCCACCAGTTCGAGCCCGAGGACCTCATCAAGCCCGTCTCTCAGCTCACCGGTTGCACGCCCGAGCTGCGCCCCGTGAGCAACTGGTACTTCGACCTGCCCGCTTATCGCGACTTCATCGCCAGCGAGGTCACGCGCCAGGAGGGCGATGACCGCGTGCGCCCCATCGTGACGACGACCGTCGCCGAGTGGCTGCTGCCGCCCGTCATCTACGTCAAGAACAGCCTGCGCGAAGCCTACGAGGCCGTCGCCAACCAGCTGCCTCCTCACACAGCGGCGCCCGTGGAGGGCAAGGAGTCGTTTGCGCTGACGTTCGAGGACTGGCAGGCGCGCGACCGTGCCCATGAACTGCTCGCCAGCGCCGGAATCAACCTGCGCACGGGCAAGACGTTGCTGCCGTTCCGCATCACGGGCAACATCGACTGGGGCGTGCCTGCCCCCGACATCGACGGCCAGGAAGGCCTCACCACCTGGTGCTGGCCCGAGTCGCTGTGGGCACCTATCTCGTTCACGCAGACGGTACTCGCCAGTGACGCCGAGCGCGGCGCGGCACGCTACGCCTCGGACGACTGGCGCGACTGGTGGTGCTCGCCCGAGGCCGCCCAGTTCCAGTTCATCGGGCAGGACAACATCTACTTCTACTGCGTTGCACAGCCTGCTCTGTGGGAAGCACTCGACTGGGGCCTCGACCAGAGCGTACCCGTCGCCAACCACCACATCCTGTTCATGGGGAAGAAGGCGTCGAGCTCCGGCGCCGTCAAGCCGCCCATGGCCCACGAGCTGCTCGACTACTACATGCCCGAGCAGCTGCGCGCCCACTGGCTGAGCCTGGGCCTCGGCGAGCGCCCCGCGAGCTTCTCGCCCAAGCCGCTCGACCCCAAGACAAAGGACAACCCCGGCGTGCCCGACCCCGCGCTCAAGGAGTCGGCACTGCTCACGAACGTCTTCAACCGCCTGGCGCGCTCCTGCTTCTACGGTGCCGCCCAGACGTGCGAGCTGCACCTGCCGGCAGGCTCTGCGGCCCCCGAGGTCGTCGAAGAAGCGAGCAAGGCCATCCTGGCGTTTGAGCAGTGCATGTACGTGCTCGACTTCCCCGGTGCCATGCGCGTGGCCGAGGAGCTCATCCGCTCGGCGAACAAGCGCTGGAGCGACGCCAGCAAGGAGGCGAAGAACGCCGGCGACGACGCGGCGTACATCGCAGCCCTGCGCGACGCATTCCACTCGCTGCGCGCTGCCACCCTGCTCATGCACCCCGCCGTGCCCCAGGGCTGCGAGATGGTGTGCGACTACTTCGGCTTCGACCAGGACTCGTTCTTCAGCTGGGACAACGCCCTGCTCACGCTCGACGAGCTCACGGAGAAACTCGGCGAGGCTCCCGGCGAGCACCTCGTGAAGGAGCTGCCGCCCCGCACGGACTTCTTCGAGAGGCACCCGAGCCAGTTCAAGAAGTAGAGCCCCATGCGAGAGATTGCCCTGCCCGTTGCCCGCATCGCCATTCCGCTGCTATACGTTGCCGGCTTCTATGCCTGCACGTTCTTTTTGCCCACGCAGGTCGCGTCGCTCGTCATGGGCCTGCTGTTCGTCGGTTCGTGCGCCTGGTTCTTTGCCAGCATGCGCATGGCCGACGAACGGCGGGCCGATCACCTAGCACTGCAGGGCTTCATCATCAAAGCGCTGACGCTGCCGCTTGAGGTGCTCGTCATCATGGTGTATGCCACGTTGCTAACCATGGGCTCTTACGAGGTGCAGGTCGGCACGTGGGTCATCCTGCTCGCCCTACTCTACCTGGGCATTCTCGGCGGTTCGGTCCATGTCATCGGCGCGGCACGAGAGGCGTGCGAAGCCCACGTTATCTCGCTCGGCTGGTCACGCGCGCTCACGGTCTGCGCCCTCATACCCGTGGCCGATCTGGCTGCCGGCATATTTCTGTGGTTCGTTCTTCTGGGAAAGCGTCTCGCCGACAAAAAGTAAATAGGCCTCTGCTGTGGCATAGCTTGCTTATGGCATGTATACTACATGTATAGTGCATGAAAAGTTGCACTCCACAGACAAGGAGGCCATCCATGCCAGCCCTGCAGGTGCGCGATTTTCCCGAGGACCTCTACGAGGATCTTCGCGCAAAAGCCAAGGAGAACCACCGCAGCATCACCCAAGAGACCATCGTCGCGGTGAAGCAATATCTGCTCTCCGGGAATACGTTCAAACTTCTTGATCTTGAGGAGGGCGCCAAGGAAGGGGCGTCCGATGACAAGCAGAAAGCGCCACAAAACAGTTACTACACGATCCAGTACAGCGCATGTCACGTAAAGGACCTCCCCGAACACAGTCGGAAGCGGCGCCAGGCGGAAGTTCTTGCCACTCTGAGGGCACAGCCCATCGTCATTGATCCCAAAGACTTTCCCAGCTCCGTTGAACTCGTGCGGGAGGATCGTGATAACCGATGATCGTTTTGGACTGTAGCGCCCTGATCGATATCGTTCGGCATACACCGAATGGCGCGCTCCTCATCGAGCGCATCACCACCGGTGAGCCCATCATCAGCTCCTCGCTTATCCACGCAGAGCTGCCGAGCGCCCTTCGGAAATATGTACGCGCCGGACTTATGAGCAAACGTGAAGCTCTAGCAAAAATGGAGCTCGCAAGCACCCTCATAGATACATACGCCGGCATCGCACAAGATCGCACCGAGGCCTTCGCCGAGTCGCTGAGGCTCGATCACTCCCCGTACGACATGTTCTACTTCGTGCTCGCCCGGCACAACGCTGCCACGCTCGTCACGCTCGACAGGGCGCTCGCCAACCTGTGCAAGCAGGAAGGCGTCGACTGCCTCGGCCCCGACGAGCTCGCCGCCGACAACGTCCTGTTCATGTCGAACGCGCCCAGCGAAGAGGACGCTCCCTCGTCCACCGACGATCCCGGGCCAACCCAAGAGTAGGCGCCACGCCAGCTAGGGGCGGGATGCACGGGCAAATCTCACCATCCCGCGCCCCGTCCCCTAGCGCTCGTCACGCAGTCGCTGCAGCAAACGCACGTTCACTTCGTCCTTTTCGGGCATCTCCCCCGGCATCTCCACGACAACGTTCACGTGACTCAGCTCGGGTCTGCGCACCATGTCAGCAAAGCCGTCAAGACCGACGCAGCCCCGGCCGATCCACTCGTGGCGGTCTTTGCGCGACCCCCGCTCGTACTTGCAGTCGTTGGCGTGGATCCAACGCAGGCGAGCCAGGCCGCCAGTACCCCCAGCCAGCCCACAGAGCCCATCAATCTCCCCCAACAGCTCATCCCAGCCTGCATGCGAAGAGAGGTCGTACCCGGCCGCCCAGGCGTGGCACGTATCGATGCAGATGCCTGCCTCGGCGTCAGGCCGACCGAGCTCCGCCAGCTCGCGCAGAATGGCCGCAAGCTCCCCGACGGTCGTGCCATACGTGTCACCAGCACCCGCCGTGTCCTCGAACACGACCGGCAGCTCGTTGACCTGCGGGCCTGCCATCTCCGCGGCGAGTCCGCGCGCCTCGACGACCACGTGCGCGATACGGCCCGCGACCTCCTCGCGCGGCAGCTCCTTCGACGAGCCGGTATGCACGTTGAGCGCCGCAGCACCCATCGCATGGGCGCGCACGATCTCGCCGGCAAACGAGTCGCGCGACTTCGCCAGCTGCTCGGGATTGTCAGACGCCAGGTTGATGAGGTAGCCCGCGTGCACGAGCATCGGCGGGCACGCAGGATCAGCCCCGGGCGCGCGCAGGGCCTCAAGCTGGCGCAGCACCTTCTCAGGCGCCGGCGGCACGGCGTACGAGCGCGGAGAGCAGCTGAACACCTGCACGCACTCGCAGCCGACCTGCGCGGCATACGCAGCCATCTTGCGGTAGTCCCCCATCGTCGGGACGTGAGCTCCGATCAGCATGGGCCCCTCCCCTCGCTCACTGTTGGGCAGAGCGAGACTCTACCAGGTTGAGAACGTCATCTTTGCAATGGATGCCCATCTTTTGGTAGATGTGGGCAACGTGCGCCTTTGCCGTACCACGCGTCGTGCCGATCTCGTCGGCTATGAACGCGCTAGAATACCCTTGCGCGAGCATCTCGAACACCTCGCGCTCGCGCGGCGACAAGTTGAACTCCCTCGCAATACCCGCGTAGAGCCGCTCGCGACGCTCTTCGCCTTCGCGTGTCACACGATCACTGAACGCGCTCTCCTGATGGACGCCCACGAGCTGCGCCAACGAGAATGCCGCCGTCGGCATCAACACGCAGAACACGACAAGCAGAGACGTCTGCACGAAGTCAGGCGATAGGACGTCGCGCCACACATCACTTCCGACCGCGTGGCACAGCGTCAACCCCACCAGCAACGAAACCGCGATGGCAACCTTGTCAACAAGCGAGATGTCGAGCTCACTCAGGCCAAAGCGCTCCTTGAGGTCGGAGAGCTGCACGGAAGAGAGCGTCTGCCACGCCAGCCACACGTCAACGATGAGCACAACCATCAGAGAAGACAGGCCGCTATGCGCAAAGGGCAGGCACAGAGCCATGGCGGCAACGAACACGAGCGCCGGGAGAATCGTGTAGAGCGGCACGTCGGATCGCACGGCCATCACGGCAGCTACGACGATTCCCGCAAGCGTAAACGCGAGCAGCGCGCCGTCCATCTCAAGCGCGACAGATGCGCCGACCAGCGCGGGGAAGAAGCCCAGGGCAATCCCATACGCAAGGCGCTGCACCACGAACGCGACGACAGCGCGAATAGGCCGCGGTCGCTGGCGGCGGCCACAGTTGCGCAGGGTGACCCTGCCGTTCAGCATGATGGCGGACGATGCTATCGTGCAGCCGCACATCAGCCACGAGAGGCGAGCGAAATCCGAAATCGCCATGCCCACCAGGATAAGCGTAACGGCCATAAACGCCGCGCTCGTCACGTTGACGGCCGCCAAGTGCTTCTCAAGCGATGCGAAGGCCAAGCCCCATAGCACCATGCAAGATGCGAGCGTGAAGTAGTCGAGGCAGCACACGATGAGCGAACCGGCGATCCCCATCGGGGCCCGCGCGAGGTCACAGACGAGCACGACAGTCGCCGAAACGATGGCGATGACGGCGATAGGCACCCGCGCACCGCTAACGCCGCGCCGACGACACAGCAGATAGGCGAGGATGACCCACGCCAGCATGAAGCAGTTCGCCACCACGGGCCAGGCGGGCCCAATCGCCGACGCATACACGGGCGTCATCTCCATGATCCTGAACGCGTAGGCCGCCCAGTACAGGCTCGCCCCCACCGCAAGCCATACCTCCACGCCTTTTCGCTGCCCCACGGCGAAGCCTCCCCCTTCGGACTTCCGAAACCGCAATGGAGCGCCCTGCGGTCCCGGCCCCATCTCACGGGGACAGCCGTGAGGCGTCCAAGCAGCAGTTTATCTGTCTATACCCCAAAGGCTTAGCCTCTGGTTCCCCGATCGACAGGCGGCATAACCCTTTTGAGAAATGGTTCTTGCCCGAGAAATCGTGATGATTGGTAGCGGCGATGCGATGCAGAGCAACGGGCCGGAGGGGGAACCCGGCTCGCCCGTCGTCGCGCCCGCACGGCGAACACGCCCGTGCAAGTCATCTCACAGGGAAAAGGGGACACACATGGAACGGAAGCTCACGGCACTCGGCTCGTCACTCTCCAGGCGTCAGGTCATCGGCGGAGCGCTCGCCGCAGCGGCGACCGCCTCGCTGTTCAGCCTTAACAGTCGCGCATTCGCCTCCGACAAGGCCGGCGCCTCCGCGGCCGCCGACGGCACCTACGAGGCGACGAAGCCAGGTATGAACGCCGGCATCACCGTCTCCGTCACCATTACCGACGGAAAGATTGCCGACGTGCAGGTCACAAGTCACGAGGAGACGAGGGGCATCGGCGGCCCGCTTGCTGACAAGAACGGCACGGTCGTCACCGAGGTCGGCGCCTCGCCCGTCGAGCTCATCCCGCAGCTCATCGTCGAGAACAACTCGCTGGCCGTCGATATGGTCACCGGCGCGACCATCACCTCAGCCTCCATCGTTTCCGCCGTCAAGGACTGCATCGAACAGGCAGGCGGCAACCCCGACGACTTCGCCGCAGAGGTCAGCTATCCCACTCGCGAGGACACCACGGCAGACGTCGTGGTCGTCGGTGGCGGCGGTGCAGGCCTCGCGGCGGCCATCGTGGCAGCCCAGCAGGGCAAGAACGTCGTCATCCTCGAGAAGAACGGCGAGTGCGGCGGCGACACGCTCGTGTGCGGCGCCATCTACAACTGCCCCGACGAGGCCCTGCAGTCCGTCGTCGAGATGACGGACGCCGTCAAGACGACCATCGAGAAGGCGCTCGAGATGACGAGCGACGATCCCGACAAGCAGAAGGCGCTCGAGGAGATGCAGGCCCCCGTCAGGGAGCAGTGGGAGGAGTACAAGGCCTCCGGCCGCACCGACCTGTTCGACACGAAGGAGTGGTACGCCCTCCAGACGTGGATCAACGGCGACATGGTGGCCAACCCCGAGCTCGTCAAGGTGCTCACGTACAACGCCTACGACGGTCTGCAGTGGCTCGAGGACGTCGACATGGAGTTCGCCGACTCGATCAGCCAGGGTGCCGGCTCCCTGTGGCAGCGCACGCACACCTCCAAGATGCAGATGGGCACCGGTTTCATCAGCACGTACAGCGCACAGCTCGGCAAGTTCGCTGACCAGATTGCGGTGTACACCGAAGCTACCGGCACGGAGCTCGTCGTCGAGGACGGCAAGGTCGTCGGCGTCGTCGCCACGGACAACCACAGCGGATCGACGTTCACGGTCAGCGCGACCGACGGCGTCATCCTCTCCACGGGCGGCTTTGCAGCCAACAGCAAGATGGTGCAGGAGAACAACGACACCGGCAAGTGGCCGGACCTTTCCGACACCGCCTCGACGAACCGCTTCACCTGCTCGCAGGGCGACGGCATCACGATGGCGAAGGCCGTCGGCGCCTCCACGACGGACATGGATCAGATTCAGTTGCTTTACCTGGGCAACCTCGTAGATGACCAGCTGACGAAGTATCCACCGCGCTGCGCAAACGGCGTCGACCAGCTCATCTTCGTCAACAAGAATGGCGAGCGCTTCGTGCAGGAGGACGGGCGCCGCGACCAGATCTGCCTCGCAGTCATCGAGCAGCCCGGCGCCTACTTCTACATGCTTGAGTCCGGCGACGGTGCGGGCTACGTCGACATCAAGAGCCCCGAGTGGCAGAGCGCCGACGGTTTCTCGTTCCAGTATCTCGAGGAGAACGGCTACATCGTGTGGGACGACACGCTCGAGGGCCTGGCCGGCAAGCTCGAGATGGATCCAGCGACGCTGCAAGCAACCGTTGATGCGTTCAACGCCGCCGTCGACGCGGGTAGCGACGAGTTCGGGCGCACGCTGTTCTCCACGAAGCTCGAGAACGGCCCGTGGGTGGTGACGGGACGCCAGGCGTGCGTGCACCACACGATGGGCGGCCTGACGATCGACACGGAGGCTCGTGTCCTCGACGAGTCCGGTGCCCCGATCGCGGGCCTGTACGCAGCCGGCGAGGTCACGGGCGGCATTCACGGTGGCAACCGCCTCGGCGGCAACGCGGTTGTCGACACCGTCGTGTTCGGCAAGCTCTCCGCCGACACGCTCGTCGCCGATCACAAGTAAGTCTCGACCGGCCTTTGTAGGCTGGCGGCACGCACGCGGCCCCGCGTCGTCTGGCTCGCCCGATGACGCGGGGCCGCGCTTTAGTATTGGCGCAGGTGAGGGCTCGTGCGCAGGCGCCTGCGGATCATGGCCGCCACGCCCGGGAGGCGACGCGTCCCCCGACAAAGCGAGCGATCCCCAGCCCGAGAAACTGCCGCCCACACGCCATCGCCGCTCCGCAGGCGCCCGCGACAGCAGTCGCCGACGCCTCTTCGCACGGGAAGGCGTCGAATCTGGACGAGAATCCGGGTCGTGTATGCCCCCACAGGCCCACGCCGCCTCGTCCGACGTCGGGAGCAGCGGTAGCCTGGAGGGATGCGGCCCTCTGTCCCGTCTCGCGGAGAAGAGGCCATACACGGCTCGGATTCCTGGCCAGTTTTCCCCGCTCGGCGTACAGAGGGGCCGCGCCCGGCAGGGTCATCGGCCGATCACCCCACTCGCGAGTAAGACCTCAGCGCCTCCGTTCGCGGGCCAAAGTGCACCGCCCGACTTTTCGCATTACGTGGAGGCCGCGCTCCGCACCCGCGGACACTTCCCTGGCATACTTTATCGTGCTAGAGTACGCGAGCAACGTTCCTGCCTCGCCCGGGCACACGCCTGGGCAGCACGTGAGAGGAGGTGGCTTGCATGCGCATCGTCAACTTCAATGCGGGGCCCGCGGCTCTGCCCGAAAGTGTGTTGCGCACCGCCGCCTCCGAGATGCTCGACTACCACGGCTGCGGCATGTCCGTCATGGAGATGAGCCACCGCAGCGCCGCCTTCAAGGACATCATCGAGACAGCCGAGGCCGACCTGCGCGTGCTGGCAGGCATACCGGACACCTACCGCGTCCTGTTCATGCAGGGCGGTGGTACGGGCCAGTTCGCCGCCGTCCCCCTCAACCTCATGCGCCACGGCGTTGCAGACTACATCGTTTCGGGCCGCTGGGCGCTCAAGGCTCAGGAGGAGGCCGCCAAGTACGGCGAGGCCCGCATCGTCGCAACGTCAAAGGACACCGGCTACGACCGCATCCCCGACTGCGCCAGCCTGACCCTGGACACCGGCGCCGACTACGTCTACCTCTGCCAGAACGAGACCGTCAACGGCACGGCCTTCCGCGAGCTTCCCGACACAGGCGGCACTCCCCTCGTGGCCGACGTCAGCTCGTGTCTGCTGTCCGAGCCCATGGACGTCACGCGCTACGGTCTGTTCTATGGCGGCGTGCAGAAAAACGTGGGTCCCGCCGGCGTCGTCATCGTCGTCGTGCGCGACGACCTCGTGACCGAGCCGCTGCCCATCTGCCCCACCGTGCTCTCCTACCAGGTCGCTGCCAAGAACGGCTCGCTGTACAACACGCCTCCGTGCTGGAACATCTACGTGTGCGGTCTCGTCTTCAAGTGGCTGCGCGAACAGGGCGGCCTCGAGGAGATCGGCGCCCGCAACCACGAGAAGGCAGCGCTGCTCTACGACCGCCTCGACGCCAGCGCGCTCTTCCACGGCACGGCCCAGCGCGGGAGTCGCTCATTCATGAACGTGACGTTCACGACCGGCAACGCCGAACTCGACGCCGCCTTCGTGGCCGGCGCCGCCCAGCAGGGCATGACGGGCCTCAAGGGCCACCGCAGCGTCGGCGGCATGCGCGCGAGCCTCTATAACGCCGTCGCGCTTGACGGCGTGCGCCAGCTCGTCAGCTATATGGACGCGTTCGAGAAGGAGCATGCCGGCGAGAGCCAGCACGAGAATCCTTCCTGCTCGTCTTCCTCTCAGTCTATCTAGCCGGTGCCCCGGCCCGCGACGCCCGCGCCTTCTCGGCACGGCAACCCCGCGCAGGCACGGCACCGGCGCCTCCTTCCGTGGGACATTCGCTAAGGGCGGGTGCCCCACGCGTCGTTTACCCTCCCCCACGCGCTCTCGGCACCTCGAGAAGCTAGCCCGAAAGGACACCACCATGCACCTTGTGAAGACCATCGACAACATCACGAAGAGGGGCCTCACCGACCTGGGCGAGAACCTGCAGCTCGTCGACGACGTCAACGCCGCCGACGCCATCCTCATCCGCAGCTCGAGCATGCACGACATGGAGCTGCCCGAGGGCATCTGCGCCGTCGCCCGTGCCGGCGCCGGCTTCAACAACATTCCGATCGAGCGCTTTGCCCAGCAGGGCGTCGTCGTGTTCAACACGCCCGGCGCGAACAGCAACGCCGTCAAGGAGCTCATGGTCTGCATGTTCCTGCTGGCCAGCCGCGACGTGCTCGGCGGCATCAAGTGGTGCCGTGACCACGCGGATGACCCCGATATCTACAAGGACGTCGAAAAGGCCAAGAAGGCGTTCGTCGGCTGGGAGATCAAGGGCAAGACCGTCGGCGTCATCGGCCTGGGCAACGTCGGCTCCAAGGTGGCAAACGCCCTCGTGGACCTCGGCATGACCGTATACGGCTACGACCCCTACATCGCGGTCAAGGACGCCTGGGCGCTCTCGGGCCAGGTCCAGCGCGTCGACGATCTCGACGAGCTGTGCCGCGAGTGCGACTACATCACGATCCACGTGCCGAGCGAACCCGACACGGTGGGCATGATCGGGCCCGAGCAGTTTGCCGAGATGAAGGACGGCATCACGTTCTTCAACTACTCGCGCGAGACGCTCGTGCAGGAGCAGGCCATCGCCGACGCGCTCGCGAGCGGCAAGGTGCGCCTCTACGTCACGGACTTCGCCACGCCCGGCGTCATGAAGATGCCCAACACGATCGTGACGCCCCACGCCGGCGCCGGCACGGCCGAAGCCGAGGAGAACTGCGCGCACATGGCCCTCGATCAGCTGCGCGACTACCTGGAGAACGGCAACATCACGAACTCGGTCAACTACCCGGCCGTCAACCTGGGCGTCTGCCGCGGGGCCTGCCGCATCGCCGCACTGCACGCCAACGTTCCGAACATGATCGGCCAGCTCACGGCCGTGCTCGCCGAGGCGCACGTCAACATCCAACGCATGGCCAACGACGCGGCCGGCGAGAACGCGTACACGCTGTTCGACACGGACGAGGAGCTCGACGAAGCGGCGATCGAGAAGCTCAAGGGGATCGACGGCATGTGGAGGGTGCGCGTCATCAGGTAGGAGGGTGCCCCTCTTGGGAGGCTTCCTTGGGCTGGCCTGGGTTGGGGGCGTCGCGTAGGGGGCTCGGCCCTATGCCTCGGTGCTCAAACAGCTTCGTCCCGCTCGGGGCGGTCGGGATGGACATACGGGAGAAGAGCCGGCCACCCCGACCGCCCCGAGCACTGCAGAACTGCGCCCGAGGCATAGGGCCGAGCCCAGCGCGGGCACCGGGAGGGCGGCCCCGGGCGCTGCGCTGCGGGGCCTCTACCTGCGGGCGCACGGAGGACGGAGGAAGGGCAGGGCCGGGTTGGGGGCGTCTCGGGGTCTCTCTCGCTGCGCTCGCGGGCGGAAAAGAGCAGGCGCATGGGCACAGGAGTTCCTTGCCGTGTCAGAGGGCTTGCCCTCACGTGACAATCGAGGGAAAAGAGCAGGGTAAGATTACGGGAGCACTAACCGACATCGTTCTTTTGGGGGCAGGGCGCCCCTTCGGAAATAAGGGAGATTCCTATGGAGGCTCGTCCGTTTGCGTGCGTGAGGCCGGCCGCGAGGGTGGCGGGCGAGGTCGCGGCGTTGCCGTATGACGTGTATGACCGCGAGGAGGCCGCGGCCGCCGTCGAGGGGCACCCGCTGTCGTTTCTGAACATCGATCGGCCCGAGACGCAGTTCCCGCCCGAGCAAGACATGTACGCGCCTGAGGTGTACGCCAAGGCGCGCGAGCTGCTTGATGCTCGCGTCGAGGACGGGACGTTCGTCGATGACGAGGCACCCTGCTACTACCTCTATCGACTGACGATGGGAGAGCATGCGCAGACGGGCTTCGTGAGCTGCTGCGCCATAGACGAGTATCTCGACGGAACCATCAAGCGCCACGAGAACACGCGCGCCGAGAAGGAGCTCGACCGCATCCGGCACATCGAGGCGCTCGATGCGCAGACCGGTCCCATCTTCCTGGCGTTCCGTCCGACACCGGAGCTGGACGCGCTCGCGGCGCGGGCCTGCTCCGAGGCACCGCTCTACGACTTCGAGGCCGACGACGGCGTGCGCCACACCGTCTGGCGCGTAGCTGACCCGGCAGAAGTCGAGGCCATCCGCGCGGCGTTTGCCGAGGTTCCGTGCGCCTACATCGCCGATGGGCATCATCGCGCCGCCTCCGCCGTCAAGGTGGGCATCGCGCGACGCGAGGCTGCCCAGGCGGCCGGGCGGCAGCTCACGGGCGAAGAGCCGTTCAACTTTTTCATGAGCGTGCTGTTCCCGGCTGACCAGCTCGCCATCCTGCCGTACAACCGTGTCGTGCGCGACCTGGGGACCGACGTCGTCACGGGAGCGCCACGCACGCCCGAGCGCTTCCTGGCCGACATCTGCACCGACGGGTTCACCGTGCAGGCCAGTGACGACCCCGTGCAGCCGGGCGACTCCGACGCCAAGGGTACGGTCGGCATGTTCCTCGCCGGCAACTGGTGGCGCATCTACGCACCCGAGCTGGGCGCCAAGGAGGCGGCCGACCCCGTCGCGAGCCTCGACGTCTCCATCTTGCAGGAGCGTCTGCTCGGGCCGGTACTGGGCATCGACGATCCCCGCACGAGCGAGCGCATCGCCTTCGTCGGCGGCATCCGCGGCCTCGGCGAGCTCGAGCGCCGCGCCACCGAGACGGGAGGCGTCGCGTTCTCGATGCGCCCCACGAGCATGGACGAGCTGCTCGCCGTCGCTGACGCCGGCCTGCTCATGCCACCCAAGTCCACCTGGTTCGAGCCAAAGCTCCGCAGCGGTCTGTTCATCCACCGCATCTAGGGTTGGCAAACCCCGACACAAAAACGGCCCGAGCGACCTGCCGCCATGCACAGAAGGTCGCTCGGGCCAAGAAAGATCACGCAGACCTTAGAACGACGGCGCAAGCCACAAGGACATCACCGACCCGAACTGGCGCAGCGCCGACAACTTCACGTTCCAGCACCTCGTCGACTCGTCACGCAGCGGCCCCGCATCGCCTCAACCACAGCAATGAGGGGCCGTTCTCGTTCGTGCATATCACGCGCGTTTCGCATATACCCCGGCGCCACGGGTTCGGCCTGCGCCCAGTTACTCCCCCTGGGCGTAGCTCCGCTCCATCGCGTTAATCTTGTCGAGCCCCACGAACTCGTTGAACTGCGGAAACGTGATCATCTGGTCTATATCGGCCTGCATGTCTCCGCCGGAGCGCACCATGTCCGACAGCAGGCGATGCTCGGCGAACGCCTCTGTGTAGACGACCCCGCAGGGATGGACGGCGATCGTGAAGCCGGCCTCGTGAATCTCCTCGTCGCTCATCAGCGGCGTCTTGCCGCTTTCTATCATATTGGCCATCAGGGGTGCATCATGGAAGAGCTGGGGGATGCGGCACATGTCCTCGACGGTCTTGGGCGCCTCGATGAAGCACAGGTCAGCACCTGCCTCATGATACGCCTTCGTACGCTCGATAGCCTCGTCCAGCCCATAGCTCGCGTAGGCGTCCGTACGTGACATGATGAGGAAGTCATCGTGTCGACGGGCCGCTGCGGCGGCGGCCACGCGAGCGACGCCCTCCTCGCGGCTCACGACAGCCTTGCCATCCATGTGGCCGCAGCGCTTGGGCCACACCTGGTCCTCGATGAACAGGCCAGCGGCGCCCATGTCCTCGTAAACGCGCACCATGCGGGCGATGTTGGCCTCGTCGCCATAGCCGGTGTCACCGTCAAGGAAGACAGGGATGTCCACAGCATCGATGATGGCGCGCGCGTTGTCGGCGAGCAGCCCGAAGTCGGCTATGCCTCGGTCGGGCAGGGCCAGGCGGCTGGCAGAGGTGGCATAGCCCGCGGCGAAAATAGCCTTGAAGCCAACGCTTTCGGCAATGCGCGCCGCCAGCGCGTCCGGCGCGACGACCATGCGCACGAGATCGCCTGAGAAGCACATCTTCCTGAACGCAGCGCGCATGCGCGCGGGCTTGTCGGCGTCGCTCGGGTCGCGGCCCAAGACGATGTTCGGGGCGGTCGGAGCATCTGCCGGGCCTTTCGCACCTGTGCCACCACAGCGGGACGCCTCGTCCGGATCCGACAGCAAAAGGGCCGCGTCCCCGGCACCCAGCGCGCCCGCGGGAACGCGCGCCGTGCACACGTTGGGCATCACCACGAAGCGCAGGCCCGCATCTCGCGCGGCCGCCACGAGCTCATCTGCCCGGGCCGTGACTCCCCCGCGTACGGCAGCGCCCACTGGCAGGCCAAGCCTTCCGACAAGTTCGCCCAACTGGTCAAGCACCGACTGCTCGGCGGGGACGCTCACAAGCACGGCATCGGCCAGCCCCCGTGTGCACACGTCCATCGCGCGGTTGACAGCACCGACGGGGTCATATCCGCCTTCAGCGCCCAGGCCGTCGAGTTTGGCCACAAGGGCCAGGTCCGCGCACTCTCCGGCGCTTTCGCAGGCGTCACGAGCTGCGCGAAGGCGTGCGGCAAACTCGTCCGCACCACCCACGCTCACCCGCGCGACGTCCGTGTGCGCAGGGAACGCCTGGTCGCTCACCACGACGCCGTCGGCACCGGCGCGCACGAGATCCAGAACCGCGAAGTGCGCCGTCAGCTGGTTGCCAAAGCCCGACTGGGCGTCAGCAAGCACGGGCACGCTCCCAGAGGCCTCCTTGACGTGCCTCGTCACCCACGCCATCTCCGAGGGGCTTACGAGACCCTCATCGGCCTCCCCCAGCATGCGCTCGGCAACTTTCGTACCCGCCAGGTACACGGCGGGAAAGCCGGCCTTCTGCGCGGCGAGCCTACCCCGGGCATCACCCACGCCAGGCACCACGAGCACGCCGGGCATCGTCCCAACCTCGTCTCCGCCCTCTACGGCGGCACCGCGACCCGAGAACAGCCTAGTGAGCAGCATCTTCATTCCCGCCATGCCACACAGACCTCCTTACCTGCGCAGCGTGCCGGACGACGCCTGCCCAAACGGCATCTCGCGTCACCCGGCACACGTCCTGGACGGCACCGACTACGGCACGCGCCCCTGAAACCCTCGCCCCATCGGGCACTACCCGATGCGCTTGGCCTTCGTCTCCGGCCCGACGGCCAGCATGAGCGCGGCGGCTATCACGGCGAGGACAGCCATCGCGCCAAAGATGACCGTCGGCGCAAACGTCGCCAGCACCCACGTCACCGCAAACGGCATGACCACGTTGACGGACTTCGCCACGCCGTTCGCGATGCCCGCCCCGCGGAAGCGGAAGCGCGTCGAGAACAGCTCGTTGACATACACGGCGATGACCGTGGCGTTCAACACGTAGAAGCCGATGGTCAGCAAAAAGCCGAGCACGGTCACGAGCTGCACGCTCATCGTGCCAAGGGCAAGGAGATATGCGACGGCGAACACGGCAACCCACAGGAAGGCGCCCGTGATGCTGACGCGGCGCCCAACGCGCTCGACCATGAGCGCACCGAACAGAGCACCGAGAGGGGCACCGAGCATCGTGACCGTCGTCGAGGCCAGCGACGTCGACGTTGCCAGACCGACCTCCTTGAGGATGGAGGGGCCAAACGTCGTGTACGTGTACTGGCACAGCGACACGATCGTCGTGATGACGATGGCGAGCGCAAGGTTGCGCGCAAGGTGCCTGTCGGACTGGACGACCTCGGCCTTCTCAACGACGTCCATCGCGGGCTCGAGGCCCCTGGCCTTCATCTCCGCCTCGCACTGGGCGATGATCTTCTCGGCGAGGTCGAGTTTGCCGTGCTGGATAGCCCAGCGCGGCGACTCGGGCATCTCGCGGCGCGCGATGCACACGACGATGGCAAGCACGCCAATGACGCCGAACACCAGGCGCCAGGAGTTATCCCCCAGCGGCGACCACAGGCTGATGAACAGCAGGCAGAGGAACATCCCGAGCGGCGAGCCACAGTTAGCAATCGCCGAGGCCACGCCACACCAGCGCCCGCGGCGCTTGACCGGCGCGAACTCGTTGATCATCGCGAAGCTCGTCACGATCTCCGAGCCCAGACCCAGGCCGCTGAAGAAGCGCATGATAACGAAGAACGTCGCGTTGGGAGCACAGGCGCCCAGAATCGTTGCAATGCCGAACAGCAGCAGGTTGTACTGGAATGCCTTCTTGCGCCCGAGCAGATCGCCCGTCACGCCGGCGATGAGGGCGCCCAGAAACAGGCCGAGAAAGCCTGCCGAGAGGAACGCCGCCGCCTGAGCACTCGTCGTGAAGCCGGTCTCCACGAGCGTCGACTTGACGCCGCCGGCCAGATAGACGTCCATGGCGTCAAGGAACAGACCACCGCATGTCAGCGCCATTACTTTGTGAAGCGTTCCCGTTGGCCGCAGGGAGTCCATGCGCCGGATAAGCTCCGCGGCCCTCCCTGTATCTGCCTGCACGTTTGTTGCTGCACCGCCCATGCCTGCACGTCACTCCCTTTCGCGTACCGCTATCACCGCGCTCGCCAGCCACTCAGGCCGGCAGAAGAGCCCCGCCGCGGCCGCATAGCCCACTTAGCCGCAAGGTTAACGGCGTAGATTACGCCTCAGCCCTCGCCGTGATCTGCGCAAAGGGATGACAGCTACCATCAGAACAATCTCGCCATATCAAAAAATAACTGAGGGCATCTAAAAAAGACGCCGCGAAACCTCATGCGAGATTTCGCGGCGTCGGGTGCCTCAGATGTGCGGCTCGTCTAGAACTTTACGCCCATGAGCTTGTCGATCGCCAGGATGTAGATCTTGAGCGAGCGGCGCATGAGCTCCTCGCTCACGCCCTCGTCCGGGCCGTGCATGATGCCGACCCAGTCGGGGTTCTTCTCGCTGGGCTCCTCGGGGCCAAAGCTGACGGCGTTCTTGAAGTTGCGCGCGTACGTGCCGCCGCCGATCGTGAACGGCTTGGCGTCCTTGCCGGTCACCTCGTTGTAGCAGTCGATGAGCACCTTGACGCACTCGGAGTCGGGGTCGATGAAGAACGGCACGGAGCAACGGCCGATCTTGACGGTAGCGCCCCACTCCTGCGCCAGCTTCGTAACGCGCTCGCCGATCTCGTCCGACGTGATGGACTTGGGATAGCGCGAGTCGATCGTCTGCGAGATCTTGCCACAGCGCATCGAGACGGTACCGCCGATGCACGTCAGCGGCTCGAACACGTCGTCCGTTGCCGCGATGCCCAGCGTCGAGCCGTCCGTCGAGCCGTGGATGGCCGCCATCAGCTCGAAGAACGGCTTCTCCTCGTCAGCGAGCAAGTCATTGGCGCGCACGTAGTCGACGAGCATGCCGATGGCGTTCTTCGTCCCCGCAGGCAGGGAGGCGTGGCCGCCCTTGCCGTGGGCGACGAGGATGGCCGTGCCCTTGGGGCCCGCGGCGATGTCGATACCCTCGGCCGCAGGCAGCGCAGAGGCGTCGGCGCGCAGCGTGATGGACGCCTCACCAGGGATGGCGTTGGAGACGGTGCCGCCCTGGAACTTTACGACGTTGCCGTTCGTGAACTTGGGCGAGGTGAACGTCGCGCCGAAGTGGCCCTTCTCGCCGCAGCACACGGGGAACTCCGCGTCGGGCGTGAACAGGAAGTCCGGCTCGGGGTTCTCGGCGAGGTAGTGCTTGATATCGCTCATGCCGACTTCCTCGTCGCTGCCGAGCATGCAGCGCAGCGTGTAGGGAAGCTGCTCGCCGCGGCGCGCGAAGAAGTGGGCGGCATACAGCGTCAGGACAGCCGGGCCCTTGTCGTCGAGGACGCCGCGGCCCAGCAGGTAGCCGTCCTTCTTCGTCAGCGTGAAGGGGTCGGTCGTCCAGCCGGTGCCCACGGGCACGATGTCGACGTGGGCGATCGTGGCGATCTGCTTGTCAGAGGCGCCCTTGAGGTCGGCGTAGCCCATGTAGCCCTTGAAATCGTGCGGCTCGAGGCCGAGCTTCTCGGCGATGCCCAGGCCGCAGAGCAGCGCCTCGTGGGCGGCGGGGCCGAACGGCGCGCCCTCCTCGGCCTTCTTCTCGTCAGCGACGCTGTCGTGCTTGATGAGGGCGGCCATGTCGTCGAGGACGTCGGGCCACACCTCGTCGATGTAGGCGTCGACCTCCTTGAGCAGCGCTTCGTCAACCATGTGCAGAAGCCTCCTTGTCGTCGTGCGGGCCACCTCGCCCGGGAGCGGGACGGCCCGACATCGGGTGCAATACATCGTGGGCAGTGTAGCGCCCCATGCGTACCAAACGGTTAACAGCCTCGAAAAGGCCACGCCGATCCGGTGGGCAGCAGGCGAATCCTACAAAGAGAAGCCGTCGTCGAGCAGCAGGACGTCCACCTCGTCGCCGGCGTGGTAGTCCTCAACGGTCGGCGTGCGCAGAACGCCGTCAGCGCGTCCGAGCACCGGCGCCCCGCCCATCGGCATGAGGTGCGCCGTGAGACGGCCGTCCTCCCCGCGCTCGAGCGTGCAGCGACGCCAGACCTCGAACGGCTTGGCCGGCATGTCCTGCTCGACAACGGCCTTCGCCAGGCGCTCGTGGGCGTCGAGGCCGAACCACTGGGCCACGAGCGAGAACACGAGCCAGTGCATCGCGGAGTCGCAGGCGATGGGAGGCCCGGGGATAACGCACATGACCTGGCCGGCCGGCGTCAGGGCCGACATCGCGGGCTTGCCAGGAGCGCAGCGCTGGCTGTGGTGGATGACGCACTCGGCACGCTCGGCAAGCACGAGCGGCCCGCAGTCCTCGCTGCCCTTGGAGGAGCCGGCATTGACGAGCACGATGTCGCAGCAGGCCAGGGCCTCGTCCACCGCCTCGGCAAGCAGGTCATGGCGGTCGAGCACGATGTCGTGAACGACGGGCTCGCCGCCGAGCAGGCGCACGTAGGCCGCGAGCAGCGTAGCGTTCGAGTTGACGGTCTTGCCGCGCCCGGGCGTCGTGCCAGCGGGCACGAGCTCGTCGCCCGTCGGGATGATGCCGACGCGCGGGCGTGCGAGAACGTCGAGCTGGGTAGCGCCGCAGGCGACAGCGGCCGACAGGCGCTCAGGCGTCAGGCGCACGCCCGTGGGGACGATGACATCGCCGGCGCGGAAAGCCGAGCCTGCGGCGTTGACGTGCTGGCCACGCTGCTCGGGCGCCACGGAGATCGCAAAGCCGTCCTCGAAGCTGTGGCCGCCAGGCGTGCCGCCGTCCTTGAGGCCGGTGGCGCCGGCGAAGACCAGGTCCTCAACCTGGATGACCGTGTCGAAAGCGTCAGGCACGTCGTCGCCGGTGTCAGCCGTGGCATAGTCCCGGTCGCGCACCCAGGCGGAAGTGTCGGGGATGCCGTTCGCGAAGTCGTCGAAGCGCACGGCGATGCCGTCGCGTCCCGATGTCTGGGCTGGAGGGAAGTCGAAGGCGGCCGTGACGTCGCGCGCCAGGACGCGGCCAAGTGCGGCGTCGACGGGAATGGTCTCGACTGCCGGGCTCGGATGCCAGCGACGGGCAATCTCGGCGATGACCTCCTGGCGCGACGGCATGTCGGGCAGGACCTGAGCGATGGCGTTGTCGGGACCGATGACGGCAGTCGGAGCGTCGTTCTGCGCGTGTTCGCAGCTCATGGTGCGTCCTTTCCACAATCGGGCGAGAGCGGCAGACGGGTCCCAAGCCCTCTTGAGAGGTGGGCCGAATGCCACATCGCATAGTCTCATCTCTCCCAAGATAGAGCAAATCAGCCGCCCGCACACTACCGCCCGCCTGATACCATGGTGTCCCGACGCGCCGGGCGACGCCCCGCGAGAAGCCGGCGCCCCAAACGGCTCGCCCCGACCCGATGGAGCCCCATGAGCAGCACGACAGGAGACATGCGCCCCCTCTCGCTCGGCGACCTGCGGCCCGCAAACCTGCGGGCAGCCGGCATCGAGGCGGTCATCCTCGACTTCGACGGGACGCTCGCCGAAAGCTCGGGCATCTGGAAGGAGGTCGACCGCATCTTCTTCGAGCGGCGCGGCCTCACGTACGGGCCCGACTATGCCGAGCGGCTCTCCGTGCTGGGCTTCGAAGAAGGCGCTCGCTATACGATCGAGGAGTATGGCCTGACCGACTCCGTGCAGGCCATCTGCGACGAGTGGAACGAGCTGGGACGCGAGCTCTATCGGGAGCGCGTGCAGCTGCGCCCCGGAGTGCCCGCCTACCTGCGAGCGTTGCAAGAAGCGGGCGTCCCCTACGCGCTGGCGACGACAAACGCGCCCGAGGTCGTGCTCGCCCTAGAGCCGCGCATCCCCATGAGCGAGCTGTTCCCCGTGCGGATCCACGGCTGCGAGGTGGAGCGCCACACGAAAGAGGATCCCGACATCTACCTGGAGGCGATGCGCCGACTCGGCATGGACGCCGGCTCCGCCGAGGCACGGGGACGCTGCGCCGTGTTCGAGGACATCCTGCCCGCCGTGGAGACGGCGAAGCGCGCCGGCATGCGGGCCATCGGCGTGGCGACCGGCTCGTCGCACCAGCGGCTCGACGCCATTCGCGGCGCCGCCGACCTCACGATCGACGGGTGGGAGGGGCTCGCGTAAGCAGGGCGGCTTCTCTGAACGAGCAGCGTCCCGCCAGAGCCTCGCACGAAAAAGGCCCCGGGGTCCGCCGAGGCCTTCTTTTCCTTTGGGGGTGATTTCCGGGGCGCGAGCGACTACGCCGCGACGCCCTCGGCAGGCAGCGCTTCTCCCCCGCCATCGTCGACGGGCTCCTCCGCCGGAAGCGCCCCCTCGTCGACCGGCATAGCCTCCTCGGTGGGAGGCACCACCTCTTCGGTTGTGACGTCACCCTCCGCCGGCACAGCCTCATTCGCAGGAGCGGCTTCCGCAAGCTGAGCCACAGCGGGATCCGCCTCCACTGTCGCGCCCGCCGATGCGGCAGAGGCATCAGCACTCGACGAGGCGGACGCCGCGGAACCGGCGCTCACCGGGTGGTAGAACGTGTCGATGACCGTCTGGCGCACGCCGTCCCTGTCGAGGTAGAACTCGGCATACTGGGAGCCCATAACCATCTCGCCCGGCAGCGACGTCATCGTGAGCGAGCTCAGGCCCGTCTGGAGCACCTGCGTCGCCAGATACGTGAACTCGTCGACGCCCAAGTTCGTCCACGCATACTGAACGGCCGTGTTGTACAGGTTCACGAGCGCGGCGGGGTCGCTCGCCGCATACTGCATGACCCGCGACGCAAAGGCCTGCAGATACTGAAGCTGGCGGTTCTGGCGATCGAGCGACGACGTCGTTTCCGCCTCGGGGTTCGCGCTGTCGCGCCAGCGCACGTAGCGCAGGGCATCGTCGCCGTACAGCGTCGTCTCGACGCCCTCATAGACCTCCGTGTTGGGGATCGTCTGCAGCGGCGTCAGCGTCACGCCGCCCATGGCGTCGTTGATGGGGCCGATGCCCTCGAGGTTGAGCGTGAAGAAGTACGAGATCGGGATGTCGTACAGGATGCGCGAGGCAAGCGACGTCACGTGCTCCGAGCTCGTCCACGAGCCGTCACCATAGCTGTACGCCAGGCACAGCTGCATCGTCTGCTGACCGATGTAGGCGTCGCCCACGTACTCGTCGACGTCGACCATCGTGTCGCGCGGGATAGAGATAGCCTTGACAGCGCCCGTCTCGAGGTTCAGCGTGAGCACGATGACGGTGTCAGCCTGGCCCACCGTGCCACCCGTCTCCGCGTTGTCGAAGCCGATGAACGCGACGGAAATCATCTTCTCGTTCGGCGCGTACTTCTGACCCTTGTACGTGATCGTGTTGTCGAGCGTCGGTACGTAGGGGGCGTCGGCCTGCGCGCTCGCATCAGCCGTCGCACTGTCCGCCAGCGCGCTGTTGGCAGCGGCGGAGGGACGCGACGCGTCGAGAATCTTCTTCTCGCCCGCGCTCATGGAGCGATTCAGCCACAGCAAGAGGACGCCGGCCGCGATGACGAGCAGCAGCACGATGACAAGTAGGGCAATGAGAATGCCCCGGACGATCTTTGCGCCGGTCGAGCGCTGCTTCTTGGGCTTCTTAGACTTCCCGGGCTTCTCGGGGCCCTCGGAACCAGGCACGCACTCGGGAATAGCAGAAAACGGCAAGGCAGCACCCGGTTGGGGCCGGAGCAGCGGCTCGTCCTCTGGAGCCTCCGACACCCGCTCCTCACGTTCCGCCTTGTCTTCTCCCGCCCATGCCGGATCCGCCACTCCCTGCGACGCCGCGGGCACACCCCCGAAATGACGGGGGGCTTCGGAAGCAGCACGCTTTGCAGCGTCGCGCTCCGCCTGGCCCTCGGGTGGGTCGAACGAGTCGTCCGAGGACACGTTCGCGAAGTGGCGTCCCGGCCTATTTGGTGAGCTCGTCATCGACAAGCACCCCCGTCACGACGTAGCGGCTGCTGCCATGGAACTCGTCGAGCATGCATGTACTCAACTGGATGATCTTGTCCTTCGTCGCGTCGAGCGTCGCCCCCTCGCGCACGTTGAGCAGCAGTGAGTCGGGATTGAGCACGGAGTCGTAGTACTGTTGGAGCACGACGGGGTCGGCGAAGTCGAACGAGTTCAGGATGTGGCGGTTGTCGTACTTGTAGGCCGCGACGACGCGATACGTCAGGATGTGGCCCGGCGTGTACACGTACAGGAGCTCGTTCTGAGCGAAGAACTCCTCATCCTCGAAGTAGTGCAGGTTCTTGAACTGGCCCTCGCCATCGTGGCCGTAGAGCACCGTCACGGGATCCGTGAAGTCCTTCTTGTTGGCGAGTTGCGAGAACACGGAGCCGTACACGTCCTCGTTGCGGTCGGGATCGTGCGTGAGGTAGTAGGCATCATCGAACGGGCTCTGGAGAACCGGCAGGTTGATGCTCGTGTTCGGGATGTAGAGCCATGCGTAGATGTCCTCGTTGTCCTCCTGCAGCGCCGCGAAGTCGATCGGGTTGTCCGGCAGGTTAGCGAGGGCGTCGGCAGAGGCGGAGGCATCCCTGCTCGAGGAGGATGCGGTGGACGCGATGCCGTCGGTGCTTGCGGAGGCCGCCGCGAAGGGAGCGCCAGCGGCCGGGAGGTCCGCAGCAGCGGGATCAGACGCACCGGCGGCGGGGTCGGCGGCCTCAACGGCTGGGTCAGCCTGCGCGGCGGTTTCGGAGGCGCCACCGATGGCCTCTGCCGCCTGACCGGCAGGATCAGCCTGGGTAGCGACATTTGGGTCGGATGCGTCACCGGCGGCAGGGTCAGCCTGCGCGGCGGGGTCTTGCGCAGGATCGGCCCCCGCCTCGGCAGCGTCAACCTTGGCAGCAGGATCAGCCACGGGATCAGGCGCGTCCTCGGCAGCGGGGTCAATCGGAGCAGTAGGATCAGCCTCGACGCCCTCGGCAGCGACCACAGGGTCGGATGCCCCCTCGACAGACTCGGCGTCTACCGCCTGCGCATCAGCATCGCCCTGGGCGGCCGGATCGACAGACGCCTCCGTGGGATCGGCAGCCTGGGAAGCAACCGCGGCGTCCTCTTCGCCCTGGGCGACGGCGCCCTGCTGGGTAGCGTCGCCAACCTGCGGATCGGCCTCGGGAACCGCCTGTCCGGCCTCGGCAGTGAGGGCACCAGCGGAGACAGCATCGTTTGACTGCGTATTGGCTGCCACATTCACGTCATCGGCAGCGTCCGCCTGCGACGACGCAGCAGCAAGCTCCCCAGGCGTCGCGGGGATGGGGCGATCAGCCATCTCCTGCGCGTTCTGCCGCTCGGCCGTCATGGCTGTCACGACATAGCGCACGCCCCACACGACACCGACCACGAGCGCGATGAGCACGACGGCCAGCACGGCGATGATGACCTTGTCCTTGGCGGAGCGTCGGGCAGGCGTCGTGTCGACAAGCGCGGAGGCGGAGTGCTTGGCGTCAGAGTCTGGTTGCTGCGACATGGGATTCCCCCTGATTAAACAACAGGAGCCCGTCTCTCAACGGGCCCCTGCGTCACTGTCAGATCATGTGTCCCGCACAGTGTGCAGGAAGGACTAGCCGCGCACCTTCTTGCGCAGGGCAGCACCCACACCGCCGGCCGCGACAGCCATGGCACCCGTGGCACCGGCAATGGCGATGACGCCCACACCGGTCTGAGGCGACGTGGCACCCTTGTCCACGTTAGGCGTCGTGCCCTCGGGAACAGTCGTCAGGTCGATGGTCACCGTGAAGACGGAGAGACGATCGACCGTGACGGTGATGGTGCCGTCGGAGTCAACGACAGCCTCGAGTGTCTCCTCGGAGCCATCCTCGTGCTGCACGTACACGATGGCAGTGCCGCCGGCATACTGCGAGCCGACGTTGAACGTCAGGACGACGCGGCCGAGCTCGTCGAGGTCATAGCTTGTCGTAACCTCGAACGAAGCCAGGACGTTGGCGTCAGCCGGCGTGTTCGGGGCGAGCTTGCTCACGGACTCGATCAGGAAGAAGTCGGACGGCAGGGCCTCGCCGGAGACCGTCGTACCGCCAACGTTGATGACAACGTTGTTGGTGCCCGTGAGGGTGCCGGTGTTGCTGGGGCTCGGCGCAGCGAACGCCATCGCCGGGACGCCGAGTGCGAGTACAGCGGCGCACGCAGAGGCGACCAGCTTCCTCCTCAAAGTCAGGGTGCTCATGTTGGACTCCTCTTCATTCCGCTACTCGCAAAGGGACAGTTGTCCCCCACGTAGAAACGTTCGCTAGTATACACGCTGATGACGGCGGCGCACCGTAATTCCCTCGTAAGCTTTCAGCCGTTAACTTAATCGCCACGAGAGGCTTGAGATCGGGGGCCACCCGCCTCGCGCGCAGGGCCCGACCAGGCTGCGGCGGCCGGCTACGCCCACAGCAGTTGGGAAGACCTCCGAATCACTCAGATCGGCGCCCTTTCTGGCCCGAATCCGAGGTCGTGTATCCCCCCTTCAACCGACCGTCTCCCCATGTCGCTAAGCTGAGGAACGCCACACCGGCTTTACCTGCGGTTTCTTCAAGCAGCAGCCCGCGACAACACCCGGATCGGACATGCGGCACATACACGACGCCGGATCTTGGCCAGCTTTGGGCCCGATGCCTGCAAAAGGACATGACCGAGTAACATCAGACGAACGGGAATGCCCCCAGCAACAGAACTACCTGCCAAGGCATCAGAGCCCCAACGCGCCCGATCCGACCACGAGCCCAGCAGGCTCGTACTCATAGCTCTCGACATACACCGTTTCGGGCGCGATGTCGATGTCCCCCCACGCCAGCATAAAACGCCGTGATCGATAAAGAACGTGCGGAATACAGCTGTATCTCTCAATGAGCCAAACACTGGGAAGCGCAGCATCGAAGATGCATCAAACAGGCGAACCTCGCCCGTCGAAAAAAAGTCGCAAAGCAAAAACGAGAGATCGGCCAATGGCCTCAAACACAGGGCCATTTCGAGTCTGCCCACTATGCAAAAGGCGGTGGCCCCGGCGCGCAGTTCACGCTTCCTGGGCCACCGCCTTCAACTGGCAGCTTATATGGAGGTCGGCACATGGCCGGCTCGTCCTACAGGCTCTTCCTCCACACCATCTTATCGACGACGCCGGTGTAGGACTGGATGATCCTGACGACCTTGGAGGACACGCACTCGGTGGCGTAGTCGGGCACGGGGGCCTCGGGGTGGCAGCCCTCCGCCTCGAGCGAGACGGCCGTCTCCAC